>JBOGOY010000413.1:0-4733 GCA_050748185.1 Pyrinomonadaceae bacterium | reverse complement strand
ACGTCACACTGTTGCCCTTATTGCTGTTCGACGGAGCGTTTGTGTTTGCGGCGACCTCTTCCGGTTTCTTCTCAGGCGCTTTCATCGTGAGGTTGGCGGAGGTCGAAACCATCGTTGTCAACGGCGAAGCCGCCTGCGCCGTTACGGTCACACCGACCGGGGCGCTGGCCGGAGCGTTGGCGGGGGTGGACTGCTTCGGCGCGGCGCTGTTGTTCGCCGCCACGTTGGCCGGCGCCGGTCCATTATTCGTCACGCCCTGCTGCGGGGCAGGAACGTTTGCGGCGCTGTTGGCGGGCGCGGGGTTGGCCGTCGCGTTATCCGTCGCCCGCATCGCCGTTGTGCCGGGGGCCGCCGTGGTGCCGCCGCTGTTGTTAGTCGCTACTTCCATCTTCACAGGCGTGATTGAAGGCTGCTGCTTCGGCGCGGCCGCCGAGGCGGGAGAGGATGCGGCGGCGGGTGCGCTCGCCGCGGGCTGGTTGGCGGCGGGCTGCATGGTCTTCGCCACGCTGTCTTCGAGGTAATAGGTGATCGTGCGGTAAGTCACTTCCTTCGGCTCGAAGATCATCTGGCCGTTCTCGACCACCGCCACGAGCGAAGTCATCTTCGTCCAGTTGCCTATCCGGTCGAACTCGTACTGGTAGGTCTCTTTGGAGAGGACCGAGCCGTCGGCGTTGAGCAGCGTCATCTCGGCGATGTTGCCTCTGTCATCGTACTTGTAAACCTCTTTGCCGGTCAGAGAGTCGGTCGCCGTGGGGAAGAAGGCGTAATCGATCTTCGCGCCTTTCATGTCGTAGCTCGCCGTCTCAAGCAGTTGGCGCGGCCCTTCGACTAATTGGCCGCCTTTGGGGAGCAACTTGACCATCTCGGTCTTGATGCGGCGGACGGGGCCGTTCAGCCCGTCGCGGTCACGATCTGTTTCCGCGACCGACGCTGCGGCCGGCCCCGCAAAGCGGAAGACTCCGGCCATCAAGGAGGCGTGTGTGCGTGCGGAGAGCTGAATGCCGAGAGTTAGCAGCAGGAGAGTGGCGGGCAGGACGAAGCGACTTTGTTTCAGCATGATTTAAACTCCGATTGAGGTTCAATTAGAGAACTGCTCTATCAGCGTATTCGGTGCGGGAGCGAGATGAGAGGCCGTGTTTGCCGCGTCCGTCGCCGGCTTCGAGCGTCGTCCGTTGGTGGCGTGCCGCAGCAACTTCGTGTCTCGCCCCTCTGACGGGTGGGTCATCTCGGTTGGGCTGTCTACGTTGAGTTGGAAAACTCAGGGGCGTGAGAGGTAAGAAGACGAGTTTCAGACGGCGTGTGCCCGACACATCTGGCGACACCCCGATGTCATACCCAATAGCCGAGACAGACAATGCTGCGGTTAACCGGCAGCGCAGGCAGTATTACATACATAAACTTTGTTTGTCCATACAAAACATTAGCTCTAGGTGGAGATGTTTCACTTCCGTAAATTTGCCTTGCCGGCCGCAATAAAAGGTTGAAAGCTGTCAGCCGAATTTGCCACGGGGATTTGTAAATTGCCTAATCACAACAGTTAGCTGCTAGGATTTTAAGCCATGGGTACACATCGAGCCGGGAGACTCGGGAAAACGTCACAAATTTTCGAACGGTATTTTGAAGAAGGAGGAAATATCCGCAATTTGCGATGCGGTGAGTTTCCCACAAGTTTTCCACAGGTGGAAAACTGCCTGTGGATGTTGGTTTGAGTAAGATTTCTAACTCGCGAAGAGAGAAGCCGTGCGGCCGGATGTCAGGACGGCGCGGGCGGTTGCGTAGGCTTCATCGACAGTAATTTGTGCAATCCCGTGGCCGTGAATGACCCGGTGGCACTCACCTAATGGAACAAAGGCTTTGTTCGTCGGGTGGCCGAGCAGGATCACCACGGGCGTACCGACTGCCGCCGCGACATGCATCGGCCCCGTGTCATTCGAGACAAACACCGAAAGCTGTGCCAGCGCCGCCGCAAGTTGCGGCACCGTGAGTTGTTCGACAATGACGGTCGAGGGCGAGAAGAGCGAGCGCATTTGCCGTGCAAGCGGGCGTTCTTCCGGGCCGAGGAAGAGGACGATTTGCACCGAGTCGGTACGCTCCAGCCGCTCGGCCAATTCGCGAAAACGCTCCAAGGGCCAGCGGCGGCTCGGGTGTCCCGCACCCGGAAACAGCCCGACGAGGGGTGCATCTCCCCGCACCTTCTCCTTTTTCAAGATCTGCTCAAAAGGGCGCGCGTCCCCGATGTCCGCGGCGAGGCGCGGCACGCGCGAGACTTTACCGACGCCGAGCGGCCTGACGACATCGAGGTAACGATCGACAGCGTGCTTGCGCTGATCTTCGATTTCGGGGCGCGGCCGAAAGTTTGAGAGGAAGTCGAGCGAGCGATTAGGCCGGCGTGCGTAGAGTCGCCGGCCCGCGCCCGAAAGATACCCGAGCAGGTTCGTCTCCGACAGGCTGTGCAGATCGATGACAAAATCGAAGCGACGGCGGCGCACCTCCTTGACGAGCCGGGCGATGCGAAAGACCGAGAGCGGCTTCGACCCGTCGCGCAGCGCGACTCGATCCACGACCAGTAGATCGTCGGCGCAGCCGGTCATCTCGATGATGGCCTTGCCCGGCCGGCCGACCGCGACCGTGATGCGCGCGTGGGGGAACTTGGCGCGGATCGCGTGCAACGCCGGCAGGCTCAGGACTACGTCGCCGAGTTGGCCGAAGTCTATGACGAGGATATTGCGCGGATCGAAATTCATGTTCAACGGGCTGGTACGAAAGCTGTTTCACTTCAACGCTCAGTCGCGACGAGCGCGAGCCGGTCGCCGCGCGGGCTCAAGGCGAGGCGCGTAATCTCCTTCACCCCGGCGGCGGAGAAGTCTGCGACCTCCTGCCAATCTTCGGCCCGGCCGGGGGAGAGCCGATAAATCTTTCCACCCCGCGCCGACAGGATCGCGCTCCCGTCCGGCAGCCAGACGAAATCTTCACTGCCGGCAAGCGTCGGCGCGAGCGTCTCGACGCGGCGGGTCTGCGGATCGAGTGTCTTGATCAGCCACTCTTTCTCGGAAATTTTATGCACGAAGCTCAACTCGCCTTTCCGCTTGGGGACCAGATTGAGCGAGCGCCCGACGTTTTCGCCGACGATTGCCGCTTGCTCAGTCTTCGCGTCAACCAGTTGCAGCGTATTCGGCGTTCCCAACACGAAGAGCACGAGCGTCTGTTCGCCGAGCCATGCGTGATAGCCGACGGGCTTGATCTTCTCCAACACCAGACTCGCCGCGGGCAAACCGCCACCGCCCCGCAGGGGAAATTTCCAGAGGCGCTGCGTCTTGTCGGCTTCCACCCGAATGACCGAAAAGAACTGCCCGCCGGGCGCAGGCGTCGGCGAGTATTCGCTCTCGGCCGTCTCAGTTAGCCGGACGGATTGTCCGGTCTTCAAGTCGTAACGGTAAATGTCTGTCTGGCCGTCGCGCTGCGAGGTGTAGAGAAAGCTTTCGCCTCCGGGCAGAAACGCCGGCTGGTTATCGTAGCCTTCGCGCCGGGTGACGTTGGCGGGTCGGCCAAAGCTCAATTGCCCGCCGCGCCGCACCACTTCAACGAGGAAAATATCAGTTGAGGGCGGTTGCGACTCTTGTGGCAGTTGGGGCGTGGGCGCACTCACTTGACCGCGCAGCGAAGACGCGGCAGCGATAAGGACGACAAAGCAGAGCGCAAACGGCAGGCGCGATGATTGGGTCATGCGCCTACTATAACGAAAACTCGCGAGCGTCAGAAACGCGGGGCCGACTCAGCAGTTTGCGTAACCGAGCAGCCAGAAGACGAGAATGAAAATGAGGATGGTTGAAATACAGCCGCCGCCTAGTTTCCAAGCGGCGATGCCGGCGATGATTCCCCGCAGCGGACCTTGCATCGGGATGTCCTCCGTCGAAAGTCAATTTTCAGTTTAATGATTCGGGGGAATCGGTGCGCCTGTTTTACGGCAAACGCGAGGCAGTGTCAATAACACGTTTCGCGCGCTGCGCCGAAAGCGTCGTCATCGAAGAAGTTGTTGCACTACTGATTGAAAACAGCACTGTGCCGTCACATGATGCCGATGTGTTTTAGTACGAAAGTGATGGGCTCGGGTAGCGCCTCGGCGGACATAGGGGACCAAATGAGAACGGGCAAATCAAATTCTTTCATCGACTTGAAGCTCTCGCCGGCAGACGCGCCTCTGACTGGCACATGCGTTGCGGGAAGCGAGCCTACAGGGTTGTTGACCAAGTATGAGTTTAACAGGAGGAAAGCATTATGCTGTGGACGATTCTGGTGGTGTTGTTGGTGCTGTGGCTGCTAGGCTTCGGGTTCGGCTTGGCAGGTAATCTGATTCACATCATTCTCGTGGTCGCGCTCGTGCTGTTGCTGATCCAATTGCTGACGGGCCGGCGCACGATCTAACTTACAGCGCCGCAGGCGCAGCGAAATAGTTAACGTCTGGAGCCCTGATCGCCAACTGATCGGGCTCCTCAGGAGGTCTGTTCCTTAGGGGGCAAGGCTCGTCCACAACCTCGGCGCTTCTGCCGGGCTTTATGGTCCAGCAGATGCGCCGGGCTTTGTTGTTGACGGCAGGCGACGAAAACTAAGAGGCTGTCTGAAAAGGTCAGGCAGCCAACCGCCGCAACATTAAACGCATCATCGCGATGTAAATCATCGCTTCGCTCGTCTCTGGCAAGACCTCATAGTCTTTGCTCAAGCGACGATCCTGACCC
>JBOGOY010000412.1:0-4735 GCA_050748185.1 Pyrinomonadaceae bacterium | reverse complement strand
CGCGAGCCGAGCCTCCGAAGCTCTGCCCGCCGGTTGCATCCCGCAAATTCGTGTGATACGGTCTGGACACTTGTTCATACAAAACCGTTTCGCCCGTGGCGCTCCGCCGCTACTCTGAAGGGGCATCGGACGGTTTTCTTCAAGCAGGTTAATCAAACGGAGACCCCCAATAAGTTTCGTTTGCACTGTGTCGCCCGAGATCGGCAGGCAGTGCCTTAAAGCGTCCCGGACTGCGCGTTCCCCGTGTTTTCTGAGCGCACCCGTGGCGAAAAAGGAGCACTATCCCTGATGTTTAAAGACGACCGTCTGTACGCTTTCGTCGTCGCTGGCACTACGCGCTCGCGCGCCCGCATTCGTCGCATCTGCATTCACAAACGCTGGTTGAAGCTTGGGATGGGGGTTGCTTGCCTCGTCTTCTGCGCCGCTCTTTATGGCCTCTACGGCGTCTTCCGCGCCGTCACACACCGCCGTCTGGAGCAGGAGAATAACCGCCTGCGCGTGGAGACCGAACGGCAGCGCCAACTGCTCAACAACCTGAAATTCCGCGTCGAGCAGATCGAAGACACTTCGCGCCGCTTGGCCACGGAGATCAAGGCTGACGCGCCGAAGAGCCAACCGGCCGACACGATGCCGCGCGGCGCTGGTGGTCCGCTGCTGCCGATGGAGGCCGGCGCGATTGATACCGTCGAGGCCCGCGCCCGGCAGATCGAAGAGACTTTGCGGGCTTACGAAGAGGCGCTCAAAGAGCGCGCACGCATCCCGTCTTTGTGGCCGGTCGAAGGCGAACTGTCTGATGACTTCGGCGGGCGGCGTGATCCTTTCGGCGGGGACACAGCAGAATTGCACGAAGGTCAGGACATCGCCGCCCCTTCCGGCGCGGCCGTCGTTGCCACCGCCGACGGCGCCGTGAGTTTCGCCGGATGGCAGAACGGCTACGGCCAGATTGTCGTCGTGGAACACGGCAGCGGCTTGACGACGCGCTACGCGCACCTCTCGAAGATCGAGGCAGCGGTCGGCCAACAGATCACCCACGGAGACATGTTGGGCCGCGTCGGCTCGACCGGGCGCTCGACCGGGCCACATCTGCACTACGAAGTGCGACTTGCGGAGCAGCCTGTCAACCCGCGGTCCTATCTGCCGCCGCGGGCACTCAGAGCACAGTCCGGGGCGCAGCGCTGAGTGAAGGAAATTCTGCTTGACAGTCTCGCGGGCTTTCGCTTAGTATGCGCCGTCGTTTGACGGACGCGGGTAAGTTTTAACACCGTCTCCGCATTAGCTTTGCCAGCATTACAGCAATGAGTTTGTATAGTCCCCCGTCAGTCCGTGTGTGATGAAGAACGCGCTCTCAAGGGCTTCATCAAGCACGGGCTTTTTGTTTGTCATGTAGTTCCTCTGGGTCGCATTTACCTGCACGAGCGCACCCGGCTCATGAACAGTCAACTACGGCGTGGAACAGCGGCGACTCGGGCGCGAGTGCTCTCGTCCCCGCCCCCGCCTTTGCCCGAATCGTTAGGAGGATTCGACTGCTATGCCAAGAATTACCGGTAAGGTCAAGTGGTTCAACAACGCGAAGGGTTATGGTTTCATCGAACAGCCCGGCTCTTCCGACATCTTCGTCCACTACAGCGCTATCCAAGGCGACGGCTTCAAGACGCTCGAGGAGGGTCAGACTGTAGAGTTCGAAGTCACGCAGGGTCCAAAAGGACCGCAGGCTGAGAAAGTGACCAAGGCGTAACCCCCCCGACGATCTGCTTTCGCCTGAAAGCCACCTGACTGCTGCCGGTCATCTGAGCCGGTAAGCGCGGTGAATAAAAAATCAACGGGCGCGTCCATGTCTCAACACAGGACGCGCCCGTTGATTTTTCCCACCGGCAATTTTAACCGGACTTCAACCGAAGGGGATGTTCCGTCAGGCTCACCGCCTGACTAGGAGGGGCGTTATTCGCCCTTCACTCGCCCTCACCGCCACCCTTTTCCGCCTTTGCCTTGAAACTGACCTGCCCGTTCTCGACCGATACGCTGTAGCGCACGCGCTCGCAGCTCAGACTTTGTTTCAGAGCTTCGGTCTTCGACACCACCAGCCGGTGAAACTGCGGGAACGAGAGGCCGTCCACCGACTCGCCGCACTCGCGCTTCGCAGCGACGAGCGTGTCGTACAGACTTTTGATGGTCGGGACTTCAGTGCGGGCGTCGGCACACACGAAGGCCGCGCCCGGCGTGCGGACCTCGGCGACCTTCTCAGCCGCCTCGCGCCGGCGCGAGGCGACGTGGTGGTGGCCGGCGGCGGTGCGTCCCTCTTCGCGATCCTGCATCGTGCGCCGCCAGAGATCGCGGAAGGCCGTGTGACGCGCGACGAGCGTGTTGTAATGATAGCGCTGGGCGAAGTTAAAAGTCCGATCATCGCCGAGCCGTTTGATCATAGTTTCGACGCGCCCCTTCGTGTCGTAGGGCGGGCGCTTGGTTCCGCCGTTGAAGTAGATGTCGAACTCCACCTTCAGCCGGCGGAGGTCGTCTTCGAGCCGCGTGAGCTGCTCGTCAACCGTCGGTTGCGCGTCGCGCACGACGATCTTTTTCTCCTGCCGCGGCGGCGTCTGCGACCCCGCCCCTAATCTGTTTCGACGTAGCGCCAACTGTGTTCACCCCTTTCGCGCCCTCCGACTGGCGGGCCATTTTGAGCATAGGTGTTCGCTTCCCGCGGTGTCAATCAGGAAGTTGTCCGAGGCCCGCGCCCGGACGGCGACCGTCACGTCGTCACCGCCACTTGCCCTTCGGTGTTCGACGACCTATCCGCCCGAAGAAACTCGTCGTAATATGTCAGGCCGGATGAAACAGCAACCAACGACAACGGACGAGGGGAGGCAGGCGCGGCTGCGTGCCTTGCCCTCAATTGACGCTTTGCTGCGGACTGAAGGCGCGCGTGCCCTCGTCGCGCGGGCCGGCCGCGCGCGACTGGCGGAGTTGGCGCGGGCCGTCACCGAGCAATTGCGGGAAGAGTTGCTGACAAACTCTGGCGGTGAATGGGCCAACGGCAACCGTGATCGCGTGCGCGCGCGACTGCTCGCCAAGTCACTGGAGCGGTTAAGTCGCTCGGTCGAGCTTGAGGAAAGGCGCGGACTACGCCGCGTCGTCAACGCGACCGGCGTTGTCCTGCACACGAACATCGGGCGCGCGCCGCTCTCCGAGGCCGCGCGTAAAGGAATCGCGGGCGCGGCCACCGGCTACTGCGCGCTCGAATACGACGTGGAAACGGGTGCGCGCGGGCGGCGTGGGGGGGGCGGCGAAGATCTGCTCGTGGAATTAACGGGAGCCGAGGCCGCGCTCGTCGTCAACAACTGCGCCGCCGCGGCGCTGCTCGTCCTGTCGGCGCTCGCACGCGACGGCGAGACGATCGTCTCGCGCGGCGAACTGGTCGAAATCGGCGGCGACTTCCGCGTGCCCGACGTGATGGCCCAGTCCGGCACGCGCATGATCGAGGTCGGCACGACTAACCGGACCAAACTCGCCGATTACGAGCGCGCCGTCACCGAACAGACGCGCCTCTTGATGCGCATCCACCCATCGAACTACCGCATTGTCGGCTTTACCGCCGCGCCCGCGCTCGCCGAACTGGCCGCGCTCGCTCACGCGCGCGACTTAGTCCTCTACGAGGATGCCGGTTCGGGCGCGCTCTTCGAACTCGGGGCGCTAGGACTCAGCGGAGAACCCGTCATCCGCGAATCGATCGAGGCCGGGGCCGACCTCGTCTCGTTTAGCGGCGACAAGTTGCTCGGCGCGGCGCAGGCCGGCCTCATCGTCGGACGCCGCGCGCTCGTCGAGCGCCTGCGCCGCCATCCGCTTTACCGTGCGTTGCGCGCCGACAAGCTCGCCCTCGCCGCCCTCGAGGCCACGCTCGACTCTTACCGGCGCGGCGCGGCGCTCACAGAAATCCCCACCCTCCGAATGCTCTCGGCGACGCGCGACGAGATCGACAAGCGGGCGCGGGCGTTCGTGCGCCGCGCCCGCGCCCGCCTCAACCCGACCGACTGGCAACTCTCGCTGGCAGCCGGCGAATCGGCCGTCGGCGGCGGTTCCGCGCCCACGACGCACCCACCTACCACACTTATCTCGCTCGCCCACGTGCGCCTTTCCGCCGACGCACTTGAAGCAGAGTTGCGACGCGCGGAACCGCCTGTCATCGCGCGTATTCTTGAAGCTCGCGTCGTCTTTGATCTCCGCACCGTCGCCGCAGACGAAGAGGCCGAACTGCTCGCAGCGCTCACGCGCGTCGGCACCTAACCACTGACTCACAACTTATTGATCGTGCCCCGGCAGCCGGGAGCTTCGCAGCTACACTTTTTGCTGTCGGGATGGAGCGTGTTGACGTAGTCAACGGTGATCTCTTCGCCGGGGTGGATGTCGCGCAGGGCCATGAAGAGGATGTGGCCGTAGAGGGTTTTCATGTAGGCGTTCGGTCGGCAGGAGTGGTTGATGTAGTGCGTGCCATTGCCACCGCAGCTGCCGTCGAGGCTCCAGTAAAAGTTGATCGCGCAGATGCGGAGCTTGCGCCGCGTCCGCACCCGCCGCGCGACTTCACGACGCGAGATGCGCTCGCCGGTATACTCGGCCACCTTGCGCCCCTTCGGGAAGAAGGTGGTCGCAAAGCAGCCCTTGCCATTAATCGGAGACTCTTTGACCGTAAGGCCGGGGGCGAATGGCATGAACAGTTTTCGGTTTTCAGTTTTCAGCAAAACTAACA
>JBOGOY010000411.1:0-4735 GCA_050748185.1 Pyrinomonadaceae bacterium | reverse complement strand
GGGCGCAGCCCCGAAGCCGGAGAGCTTCGCTGCCGGTGAGGCCGAGCCTCACCGCATATCAGGCGGCACAGCCGCAAAGCAGCAAGTCAGAGCTTGGCTATGCAGTCAAAGGAACCACGAGCCAAGAAATTTCGGCGCGTTTGTGTCGCTGGTAATCGTGGCCATGCTTTTGGTCGCGCCGGTGATGGCGCTCGCGCAAACTCAGACTCCGCCGGCTTCGTCACAACAACAGCCGCCCGCGGGAACTTCGACGCAACAACGACGGCCCGGCTCGCCGCCGCCTGCGACCACGGAGTTGCCGCCGAACTCGCCCGCGGCCCCGGTGCGCCCCGAGAACGAGGCGCAGCAGAGCGCGCAGCCACAGACCGGCCCGGAACAGCAGCGGCAGCAGACGAGGCCCGACACGCAAGGGCCGCGCCCGCCTTCGCCGCAGGTCCAGCCGCCTTCACAGCAGATTCCGCCGGGGCAGTTGCCGCAAACCGCAACGCCCGCGGGGACCACTGCGCCGACAAGCACCACGCCCGGCGTCACTCCGAACACTGATGGCGCGACCGGCGTGCCGCAACAAGCGCCCGGCCAGAACGTCGGCGCCTCGGCCGGGATCGCGCCGGCGGAGTTGCCGACCGAGCCGCCGCCCGTCGCACCCAACTTCGAGGCTCCTTCGCGTCCTCTGCCGAGCGCCGAGCGCGTCGGCGTGGACATGGCTCACCAGACGCCGCTTTCGCTGAACGAGGCGATCGCGCTCGCGCTCAGGAACAACAACGACATCGACGGATCACGCATCGAGGTCCAGATCGCCGAGTATGATCTGCGCGGCGCGCGCGGGATTTTCGATCCCATCTTCTCTTCGGAGAGTTACTACGAGAGCCGCACCACGCCGACCAGTTCTTCTTTGAGCGGCGGCGCGAACGGCTCGGTGACGCAAAAGGACGTGACGGGCGCGTTGCGCTTCGGCGGCTTCTCGCCCTTCTTCGGCGGCTCTTATCAAGCCGACTTTTCCTCGACGCGCCTGACGACCAGCAATCAGTTCGTCACGCTCAACCCGCAGTTTCCGACGGCGCTCACTTTCAACTACACGCAACCGCTCTGGCGCGGCCTGCGCTTTGACAACAACCGACGCCAGATCGAGATCGCCAAAAAGAATTTGTCTCTGACCGACGCGCAGTTTCGCCAGCGCGCCATCGAGGTCATCGCACTGGTCCAGCAGTCTTACTGGGATCTGGCGTTCGCGCTCAGGAATTTGCAGGTGCAGATCGACGCCGTGAAGCAGGCGCGCGTGCAGGTCGAGAGTAACCGGCGGCTCGTCGAGAAAGGCGTGCTGGCTCCGATCGACATCGTCGCCGCCAACACGCAGGTGACGACCTTCGAGCAGAACGTCTACACCGCGCAGGAGGCGGTGACGCGCGCCGAGAACAATCTCAAGACACTGATCCTGCCGGATCGCTCGGCGTCGCTCTGGTCGCGCCCGCTGACGCCCGTCACGCCGGTCGATCTCGAAGCCCCGCGCGTGCCGCTCGAACAGGCGGTGACGGCCGCGATCGACAACCGCCCCGAGTTGCAGCAACTTCAGACCAGCGCCGAGATCAACCAGATCGACGCGCGCTATTTCCGCGACCAGACCAAGCCGCAAATCGATCTCATTGGCACCTACACGGCGGTCGGCTTAGCCGGTTCGGCGGTCGTGGCGAGTCAGAACCCGCGCGGGGGGACCAGTCCCGAACTGCTCCAGCGCGTCAACGAGTTGTCCACGCGCGCCGGGTTGCCGCCGCTCGTCACCGCCCCTACCAACAATACTGGCAGCAACGTCGCGCCGAACCTCGTCGGCGGTTACGCGCAGTCGCTCGCGAACCTCGTCGGGTTGGACTATCCGACGTACCGCGTCGGCGTGCGCCTCTCGCTGCCGCTCAGGAATCGGACGGCCGAGGCCAATCTGGGGCGGGCGCTCGTCGAAGGCAGTCGCATCCGCAACCAGCGCGCGCAGGCTGAACAACTGATCGAGGCCGACGTGCGCAATTCCACGCAGTCGCTGCGCTCGGCCGAGGCGCGTCTCGCGGCGGCCGCTTCGGCGCGCTCTTCGGCCGAGCAGCAGTACGAGAGCGAGCAACGCCAGTTCAGGGCCGGTACGACGACCCTCTATCTGGTCCTGCAAAGGCAGACCGAACTGCTGGCCGCGCGCGGGCGCGAGTTGCAGGCGCAGACCGATCTCAACAAATCCATCTCGGAGTTTCAGCGCGCCACCGGCAACACGCTTCAGGCGAACAACGTCGCGGTGCGAACCGACACGCCCACGCGCGAGTTGGAAATGCGGCCTGCCGCGGCGGGCGTGATCTCGGACCTATTGCCAACCAAAGCGGCCAGTTCGACCGGCGTCAGCAACGTGGGAGCGAGAATAGGTGGACAATAAACCTCTCGGGAATCTCACCACGCCAGCTCGTCTAAATCGAAGCACAGAAGGTTGGAACATGAGATTTTTCACCACGGAGGACACAGAGGCAGTCAAACGAATGCGGCGGCTGAGCAGATTGATTAACCTCTGTGTCCTCCCTGTCCTCCGTGGTTCAATCTTCCGTCCCAATCTTTTATGGATCGATTTAGAGGCGGGCTGGCCCGCCTTGCGACCCGCCACGACGGGCCAGCCCGCCTCTCAACGGGATTCTTGCAAGTGGTCTGGTCATCGCTCGACTTCAACACTCATGTCGCGTGGCTCCGGGACTGCGCTGTACGCGCTCATGCTCTGCACTGTGCCCTTTTTATCTTCGGCCTGCCAGTCGAAGGGCGAAGGGGACCAATCATCGGCGGCGCGCGGCGTCATTGTCGTCAACGCCCCGGCGGCGGGCGAAGTGCGCCGCGTCCTCGTGAGCGAGGGTATGACGATCAACGAGGGCGCACCGGTCGTCGAGATCGCCGTCCGCACGGAGGCGCAAGGCGCGGTGGCGCAGGCCACGGCCGAAGACCCGCGGGTCAGGGCCGGCCGAATCGTGACAGCGGCTCAGGGCGAGATCGAAGCGGCCCGCTCGGAAGTGGTCCGCACGGAGGTAGAGGTCCAGCGCCTGACGCCGCTCGTCGCCTCGGGCGGCGCGACGCAGGGACAGTTGGACGGCGCGCGCGCTGAATACGAGCGGGCACAGCAGCGCCTGCAACGCGGGCAGACGGCGGCGCAGGAGGCGCAGTCCGGCCTCGTCGCGGCCCGCCAGCCCGCACGCAATCCGCCGCCCGCCGGAGGGGCTCTGCCGGCTGAGCGGATCGTCACGGCGACCGCGCCCTCGGCCGGGACGGTGAGCGCCGTGAGCGCGCGTGCGGGCCAGCGCGTGACCGCCGGCCAACCGCTCGCGACTCTGCGCGCCGACCAGCGCTGAACAAGTAACGAGCAAGAATTGCTGGCATCAGGTGTGATCGATTGGCAGAAAGCCGCCTTGAGCCGCGTTCACGCGGCTTGTTTGTGAGGGCGCTGAGGACGGAAGATTGAACCACGAAGGACACAGAGGACACAGAGAATCAATATCAGCCGACGCATTCGTTTGACCGCCTCTGTGACCTTGTATGTTTTCAATGTGGCTTGAAATATCATGTTTCGAGCCCGTGCAGGGCGACAGTCCGATGTGTCCGTGGTTGACCACAAACCGTCACAGAGCGAGGGGCGTCGTCCTGCTTCTGTGTCCAGAACCCGAACAGTTGCTGGGGCTCAGCCAGCCCGTATTTCGCAAGAATGGGTCACCCAAAGGAGAACCGCAGATGTCTCACTCACCGACCACCACCCCGCCGAGCGCGCCCTGTTTCGTCGGCATTGACGTCGCCATAGACTCGCTTGACCTCGCCCTGCGCCCGAGCGCCGCGGCGTGGAGCAGCGCGAACGAAGCCAAATCAATCGCGGCGCTGGTCGCACGCCTCGCCGCCCTGTCGCCGACGCTCATCGTCGTCGAAGCGACTGGCGGCTATGAGACGGTGCTCGTCTCGGAGTTGGCCGCCGCCGGCTTGCCGGTGGCCTTAGTCAACCCGCGCCGCGTGCGCACTTTCGCTACCGCCTGCGGGCAACAAGCCAAGACCGACCGCTTGGACGCGCAGGTGCTGGCTCATGACGCCGAGGCCGTGCGCCCGTCCTTCACGTCCTTACCCGATGCCGCCACCTAGCAGTTGGCGGCCCTGTTGGCGCGCCGCCGCCAGACCGTCGAGATGCTGGTGATGGAACAGAACCGCCTCGGCGCGCTCGCGGCGAGCCACCGCGCCGTGAGCACAGATATGCGCGCGCACATCGCGTGGCTGGAGCGGCGGTTGGCACGCCACGACGCCGCGTTGCGCCGGCAGTTGCACCAGAGCCCACTGTGGCGCGCTCAAGATGAGTTACTGCAATCGGTCCCGGGCGTCGGCCCCGTCACGGCGCAGACGCTGATGGCCGAGTTGCCGGAACTGGGCAGCCTGCCGCACCAGCAATTGGCGGCGCTGGTCGGGGTCGCACCCTTCACGCGGGCCTCAGGCCGGTGGCGCGGGCAGAGCTTCATTCGTGGCGGGCGCGGGTCGGTGCGGGCCGTGCTCTACATGGCGACGCTGACGGCGACGCGCTGTAACCCGAGCATCAAGCCTTACTACGAGCAACTGGTCGCGGGCGGGAAAGCGCCCAAAGTGGCCTTGACCGCGTGTTTGCACAAACTGCTGCGAATGCTCAACGCGATGGTCAAACATCAGGAAGCGTGGCGAGCGCCAGCACCCGTCGCCGCAGCGGCAGCTTGACTTCTAACAC
>JBOGOY010000410.1:0-4739 GCA_050748185.1 Pyrinomonadaceae bacterium | reverse complement strand
CGATCAAGGCGGCAAGCATCGATACCGGCATCGAGGCGCGCGACAAGCATCTCAGGAACGCCGACTTCTTCGAGGTCGAGAAGTACCCCGAGATCACTTTCCAGAGCAGCCGCGTCGAGCGCCGGGGCAGCGGCGGCGACGATGGCTTCGTCGCGCACGGCACCCTCACGATGCACGGCGTCTCGAAGGAAGTCGCGTTGCCTTTCAACGCCACCGGCGCCTTCAAGAACCCGCAGAGCGGCGTCACCGAGCGCGGCTTCACCGCGAAGTTGACGCTCAACCGCAAGGACTTCGGCATCAGCTTCAGCCGGCCGGCCGCGCCGAACTTCATCGGCGACGCCATCGAGATCGAACTCAACATCCTGACCCGCGTCCCGCAGAAGCAAGGGTAAGAACAGCCCGCGCCGCCAAGTCATGAGCAGCCGCCAATCCATCCAGCCCGCCATCACGGTCGGCGACTTTCTCCGGCGCGCGCCGCAGGAGTTGGCCCTGCGCGTGCTGGCGGGCGGACGTGGGGCCGCCGGGCGGATGGTTGCCGAGTCGCGCATCCAGAAACTGGCGCTGGCGCTGGCCGGCTACACCGGCTATGTGCGGCCCGGTCGCGTGCAGATCGTCGGCCAGAGCGAGTTATGGTTCCTCGCGCAGATGACGCCCGAGGGGCGGCGCGAGGCCGTCGGCCGGCTCGCGCTCGACCAGATCAGTTGCGTGCTGCTGACGACCGCCCTCGTGCCGCCGGCCGAACTCGCCGCCGCCTGCGAAGAGGCCGGATTACCGCTCTTGCAGACTCCGCTCGTCAGTTCTTCGGCCATCGCGCTCGTCACCGAATATCTCGAGCGCGAACTCGCGCCGCGCGAACTGCGGCACGGCGTGCTGCTCGCGGCCTACGGCTTGGGCCTGCTGATCGAGGGCGAATCGGGCGTCGGCAAGTCGGAATGCGCGCTCGACCTGATCATGCGCGGGTACCGGCTGATCGCCGACGACGTGGTGGAAGTGAGGCGCGTCGGCCCCGCGCAGTTGCTGGGCGGCGCGCCCGAGTTGCTGGGGGAGCACATGGAGATTCGCGGCCTCGGGATCATCAATGTGCGCGAGTTGTTCGGCGTGGCGGCGATCAGCGGGCCGAAGCAGATCGGGCTCTCGATCCGGCTGGAGCGCTGGCGCGCGGAGCAAGAGGTGGACCGCCTCGGCGTGGACGAGCAGTGGAGCGAGATCCTCGGCGTCCGCGTTCCGCACGTGCTGCTGCCGGTGAGCCCCGGCCGCAACCTCTCGACGCTGGTCGAGACGGCGCTGCGCGTCCACCTGCTGCGGCTGCGCGGCGGGAACGCGGCGCAGGATTTTGCCGCGCGCCACGACGAGTTGCTACGGCGGCAGCAGCAATCGTCGCCGGAGCCGGGTGTGGCTGACGGACATTGGGGGACGGCGGAGACTGGTGGCGGTGGTGTCGCCGCGCGTGAAGAGTTGGCGCGACCTGCTGACGACGCTCGGCAGGAATTGGCGCGACAAGGGAGCATTGATGAGCCGGAGAAGGCGAGAAACTGAAAGGGACGAGGAGGCGTCGTCGTCCGGCGCGGCCGCTCCGGTCGCGCCCGACATCGTTATCATCACGGGACTCAGCGGCTCGGGCGTCTCGTCGGCGACCGACGCCTTCGAGGATCTGAAATACTTTTGCGTCGATAACCTGCCGTTGACGCTGCTGCCGACGTTCGTTCGATTGGTCCAGCCGGACGACGGGACGGACGCGCCGGGCATCAGGCGCGCCGCGCTCGTCATCAACATTCGTGAGGGCCACTTCCTCGGCGAGTTCCGGTCGCAGTTACGGGAGTTACGGGCGCAGAAGGCGCTCAAAGTCTTTGTCGTCTTCTTCGAGGCTTCGGACGAGGCGTTGCAACGGCGCTTTAGCGAGACGCGGCGGCCCCACCCGGCGGACTCTGGCGACGGCCTGCTCGCCTCGATCCGCGCCGAGCGAGAGGCGATGGCCGACATCCGCGGGCAGGCCGATCTCATCATCGACACGTCGGATCACACCGTCCACACGCTGCGCCGCTTTCTGCTCGAACGCTTCAGCCCCGACCCGCGGGCTCCGCGGATGCGCGTGCAGGTCTTAAGCTTCGGGCACAAGTACGGCTCGCCGCGCGATGTCGATCTGATGTTTGACGTGCGTCATCTACCGAACCCACACTTCATGCCGGAGTTGAAACACCTCTCCGGCCACGACCGCCGCATCGTCCAGTATCTGAAAGAGCAGCCCGAAACGGCCGAGACGCTCAACCGCTTCACGGACCTGCTCGACTACCTGCTGCCGCTCTACCAGCGCGAGGGCAAGTCTTACCTGACGGTCGGGATCGGCTGTACCGGCGGCCGGCACCGCTCGGTGATGACCGCCAACGCGATCGCGCGCCACCTGCGCAAGCGCGGCTTCGAGGCGACGGCGGTTCATCGCGACGTAAAGAAGACCAAGTCGGCGCGCGCGGCCGTGGGCGGCAAGGGGTGAATCCTTACGACATTGGGGCAGGAAGAAATGGGTAGCGGAACAGTTGAGAGTTCAAACTTTAGTTTGTGGCCGCGAAACAGCAACCTCAAGGTTGAACTCTCAACTGCCGGAATCAAACTGACCCACTATCAAGAAATGGACAGGATTGACAAAAGTAACAAGATAAGCCAATCGATGAGCGGGGCGCGTTGTTTGTGCCATCGTGTTAATCCTATCCATTATTTTCGCGGTTTGATTTAGGTTGACGGAGATGAGACATGGGAGTTGAAGACGGGGACGGCCCACGGAAACTGGTGGCGGGCGTCGTCGTGACGCACGGCCAGTTTGCCAACGAACTGCTTGCGGCGGCCGAGATGATCGTCGGCCACATCGCGCACATCGCGGCGATCTCGATCGGGTGGCATGACGACGTGGACGCCGCGAGCGCCGAGATCGAGCGCGCCATCGAGGGCGTTTCACAGGGCGTCGGCGTGTTACTGCTGACGGACATGTTCGGCGGTACGCCGACCAATATCGCCTCGATGTTCCTCGCGGACGGCGAGGTCGAGGTGGTGACGGGCGTCAACCTGCCGATGGTCATCAAGCTGGCGAGCCAGCCGGGCGGCGAATCGCTGGCCGAAGTGGCGCGTCGCGTGCGCGATCAAGGCAAAGAGTCGATCCATCTCGCGGGCGATCTGCTGACCGCGCCCGGAAAGAAGGGTTGATGCTGGAGCGCTACGTACTGGTGAAGAATCGTCTGGGACTGCACGCGCGCGCGGCGGCGCGGCTGGTGCGCGCCGCGGGGCAGTTCCGCTGTAGCGTCCGCCTTGAGCGCGCCGACGGCAGCGCCGCGGCCGACGCGAAATCTATTCTGAGCGTGCTCTTGCTGGCGGCGTCGCGCGGGACGGAACTGGTCCTGAGAGTCGAAGGCGAGGACGAAGAGGCCGCGCTTTGCGCCGTGTGCGAATTGTTCGAGAATGGCTTCGGGGAAGAATGATTTCGAGTGACAGGCGACGGGCGACAAGTGGCGGGAAAGAGACTATCTCTTTCCTGTCACCTGTCACCCATCACCTTCTTTATTGTGAGTAGGCCCGGCAAAAGAACTGAGAAGCGTTGGCGCGGCGTGGCGGTGTCGGAGGGCGTCGCGGCGGGGCGCGTGCTGCGCATCTACAGCGACGCGCGCGAGAATATCTATCGCGCCACACTCGAAGAGGGCGAAGTGGTGCGCGAGGTGCGGCGTTTCCGCGCCGCCGTGCGCCTGTCGCGCCGCCAGTTGCGCGCGCTCAAACGCCGGGCCGAACGCGCCCTCGGCCCCGATCACGCCTACATCTTCGACGCGCACCTCCTGATGCTCGAAGACAGCAAGCTTTTGGAAGACGTCGAGGCTTACGTCCGCCGCGAACGCTCAAACGCCGAGTGGGCCGTCAAGGTGGTGGCCGATCGCCTCTTGGCCGTCTACGCGCAGATCAAGGACGATTATCTGCGCGAGCGCAGTTCCGACATCGAAGACGTGACGCGCCGCCTGCTCGTCGCCCTGAGCGGCGAGCCGCAGACGCGCCGCTCGATGAAAGACGCCGTCATCGTCGCCGAAGAATTGCTGCCTTCGGTGGTGGCGGAGTTGGACTTCGAGCACGTTCGCGCCATCGCCTCGGATGTAGGCGGCTGGACCTCGCACACGGCGATCATCGCGCGGGGGTTGGGCATTCCGGCGGTGGTCGGCGTCCGCGACCTTTTCCGCCATGCGCGCACCGGCGATGAGATCGCGGTCGATGCCGAGAGCGGCGAAGTCTTCCTGCACCCTTCGCCGCGGACGCTCGAAAACCTGAAGGCCGAGGTGACGCAGGAGTTCCCGCGGATCGCCCGCGGAGCCGGCGCGGCCGAGGGCGAGCGCCTCGCGCCGCTGTTGACGCATGACGGCGTCGAAATTTTCCTGCGCGCCAACATCGAATTGCCGGCTGAGTATCCCGGTGTGAGACGTTTCGGCGCGCGGGGCATCGGACTCTACCGTTCCGAGTTTTTGCTGACGCAGCGCGGCCAGATGCCTTCCGAAGACGAGCAGTGCGCGGCCTACGCCGAGGTGGCCGAGGTGGCTGGTGAGGACGGAGCGAAGATCCGGCTGTTCGATCTCGGCGGCGACAAGATCGGTTTCCCCGGCGACGCGGATCACGAACGCAACCCGGCGCTGGGGCTGCGCGCGATCCGCTTCTGCCTCCACCGCGAAGAGTTGTTGCGGACGCAGGCCCGCGCCGTGCTGCGGGCGGCGGCGCGGGGC
>JBOGOY010000409.1:0-4741 GCA_050748185.1 Pyrinomonadaceae bacterium | reverse complement strand
GACGACTACATCCCTAAACCGTTCGATGTCGGCGAGTTGTTGGCGCGCGTCGAAGCCGTCCTGCGACGCGCGCGCACGACCCGCCAACTCTCGACCGACAACATCGCCCACATTGGCGATGTCGAACTGGATTTACGCCGCCTGCGCGCTGTCAGAGCGGGCACGCCGCTCGACCTCAGCCCGCGCGAGTTTGAAATACTACAACTGCTCATCGCCCACCGGGGCGAGACCGTCACCCGCGAACAATTACTACATCACATCTGGGGCGAGCACGCCTCGCTCTACACGCGCACAATCGACGCCCACATCACGCGCTTGCGTCAAAAACTCGAACCCGACCCGGCTAATCCGCGGCACATTATCACGGTTCATCGCGTCGGGTATCGGCTGGTCTCAACCTAGCGCCAGTTACACAAAATCATCACGCTCTCGGCCGTGCCTCCGCGTTTAAGAGGGCTGCCCTTCGGTCGTCTGCGAAGCGTCGGGCGGTTGCGGCACGTCCGCGTCCATCGCCGCCGCCGACTCTTCTTCGGCCTGCAACTCGTTCTCTTGATTGTCGCGTGTCGGGTCCGACGCGGCCCCACCGCCGCCGCCGCCCGCCGCCTGTTGCGCTTTGGTCCCTTCCATCACGTCCCTCCCCGGTAAGAAATGCCGACGGAACCTTTATTGGTGACAGGTCAACAGTGACAGGAGCAGGGAGTGACGGGTGACAAGTGACAGGAGACAGATTGTTCTGTCTTGTCACCTGTCACTCATCACTGTCTTTACTTGTCACTTGTCATCCGTCACTCCAATGTCGTCAGGCTAGATTTAACGCGAGCCCTTACGCGACACGCCCTTCTTGCCGGCCGCCGACTTTTTCGCGCCGGTCCTTGTTGTCGCCGTCCGGCCTTTCGCCCCGGCAGATTTCCCTGAAGCCACGCCTTGAGCCGCTTTCTTCGCGCCGGCCTGCTTGTTAGACTTCTTCGCGGCGACTTTACCCGCCGCCCTCTTCGCGCCAGCCTTGACTGCCCCGCCCGCCGCTTTCTTTACAGCAGACTTCTTCGCGCCAGCCTTCTTCGTCGCGGCAGACTGCTTCGCGCCCGGCTGCTTCGCCGCGGCTTTCCTGCTTCCGGCCTTCTTCGTGGCGACAGGCTCGGCGGCGGCGGTAGCGCGTCTCTTTTTCGCGCCCCCTTTCGCGGCAGACGACTGCGCCGCGTCGCGTTTCTGCTCCTTCGCCTTCTTGCGCGCCACCTTTTCTTTCACGTCGGCCATCAACTGCTGGATGCGCTCGGCCTCGGTCTGCGGCGGTTGCGGCGGCTCGCCTTCGCGTAATGCGCGTTCCTCCTCCTGCTGGGCGAAACGGTTCTGCTCCTGCTCGGTCATCGCGCCGTGTTCCTGCGCGTACTCGAACTCGTTCAGCTTGCCCGTGGGCATCTCGTAGTTGCTGATGTTGCGTGTCGGATCCTTCGGCATCTCTCGTCTCCTCCGGCGGCGCGGGGTGTCGCTTGACAGTTGATGGCCCCGTCCGTATTCTTTTTTTCGCCATCAGGCAGGCCACCTTAGCTCAGTTGGTAGAGCAACTGATTCGTAATCAGTAGGTCTGCGGTTCAAGTCCGCAAGGTGGCTCCATTTTTGCCGTATAGCTGTTGCTCAGTTATACGGCAATTTTCTTTGCCTCTCAATCATCAATTAACCACTTCTTATAGCCGAACTGCTGAATGGTGTGCTTGTGGTGATGGTTGGCACACAAGACGAGGCGCTTCGCCACTTCCGCTTGAACGCTTTTCAAGCCCCATGAACTATGTCCCATCTTGCTTACGTGATCTCGCCGCCCGACAACAACGACATTCCCGACGTGCTGGCGAAAGGGGAGCGACGCAAGGAAGGCGCGAACAGTTACCGCGCTTCGGTTGATCAAATCAAAGCCAACGATTGGAGTTTAGCGAGCGGACGCTATAAGCCCGTGACGAGCGAAGCCGCAAAGCATGACGCGCCGCAGGACATCGTGCGCGAAGTCTTGGTGTTGGAGTCAGAGATTGCGCGGAAGTTGAAAACGTTATCGGCTACAATAGCGACAGAAAGGAGTTAGGCGAGATGAGTCTAATGATTGAAGCCGCGCCTGTGCCGCTCGTGCGTCTTGATAACGGCACGATTCGCATTGAAGGCACGCGCATCCCGCTGGAGCGCGTCGTGTATTCGTGGCAGATGGGTGAATCACCGGAGGGGATCGTCGAGAGTTTTCCGACGCTCGATTTAGCGGACGTTTACGCCGTCATCAGTTACTACCTCAATCACAAAGCGGAAGTTAACCAATACATCAGCGAGCGCGAAGAAGAAGCGAGTCGGATTCAAGCGGAAATGGAGCGACGCTTTCCGCCCGAAGGCATCCGCGCCCGCTTGCTCGCCCGCCGCGAGGCACAAGAGAAAGCCAAACGTGAAGGGAGTGAGCAATAAACGATGCTGCGGTTCGTGGTTGATGAAGATTTCAACAACCATATTGTGCGCGGCGTGCGACACGCGCGCCCTAACATTGATTTGCTTCGCGTGCAGGATGCCGGATTTCGGACGCGACCGGATATTGAAGTCTTGGAGTGGGCGGCGCCGGAGAACCGCGTTTTACTAACGCACGACCTCGAAACGATGCCGCCGCAAGCATATGACCGCGTGCGCGCCGGGCTACCAATGCCCGGCGTTTTCATTGTCGAGCAAAGCGTTTCTATCGGTGTCGCCATCGAAGAAATCCTCACGCTCGCCGAATGCAGCGCGGAAGGCGAATGGGAAGGGCAAGTCAATTACCTGCCGCTTAAATAAAGTAACGTGAGTTCGACGTAACTTGCGATTCGTTGTTGCGGCTGTGCCGCAAGACAGGCACGTATCGCCTTCGAGCCTTATGTCGAACTCACGTTAAGCTATAATCCCATGCACATGGCTCTCCTGCATATCACCGACGCCACGGGTCGCCAGTGGCAATACGAGTTGTCGCCGGAAGGAATCTGTACGATCGGGCGCGCGCCGGATAACTGCGTGGTCCTCGGCGATCCGCGGGCGTCGCGCCATCACGCACACGTTAAGTTCGCGGGCGGCGCGTTCGTGATCGTGGACGGCGTGCTCGTCGGGAGCGTGCTCCAGCGCAGCGCGAACAAGGTTCTGGTCCACGGCAGCCCCCGAACCGAGCACGTCTTGCAGGACGGCGATCTAGTCCGCATCGGCGGAAGCGTGCTGCGCTTCGAGGACCGCGCGGCGGACTCCGCGGTGCGTTACGACGACCAGCGGCTCGGCCACACGCAGCTGACGATCCCCGCGCAGGAAGTGCTCCGCAAACTGATGCGGGCCGAGGCCGAGGACGCGGCGGAGTTGGAAGGGCTGCGGCGTAAGGCAGACATCCTCACGCTCATCTACGAGTTGAGCCGAACGCTGACCTCTGTCTTCGAGTTGGAGGCCGTCTTTGACAAGGCTGCCGAGATCGTCCTGCGCGTCACCCCGGCGGATCGCGTGGTCGCCCTGTTGCGCGAAGGGCAGGGGAAGCGCAACGCATCGGACACCGGCCTCAAACCCGTCGCCTCGCGTGCGCGCGACTCGGCGCGGGCCGCGCGCGTGGGCGGCTTGACGGTCAGCCGCACCATCACCGGGAAGGCGCTGCGCGAATGCGTCGCATTGCTCTCGCAGGACGCCAGCCGCGACTCGCAGTTCGCTGCCGCCGATTCGGTCATCATGCAAGGCGTTCGTTCGACCATCTGCGCGCCGCTCGCTTCTGAGTCGGACGTGTACGGCGTGATTTACGCCGACCGGCTCGATCCGCACGCCGCCTTCACGCGCGACGATCTGGAATTGTTAAGTGCGATCGCCGCACAGACCACCGTCGCGGTCGAGAACGTGCGGGCGCACGAGCGGCTGGCCCGCGAGGAGGTGGCGCGCGCTAACTACGGCCGCTTCCTGCCCGAGTATGTCGTGCGGCAGATGTTGGACCACCCGGAATCGTTCGAGTTGGGCGGCGTGCTGCAAACCATCACGGTGCTCTTCGCCGACGTGCGCGAGTTCACGCGGCTCGCCGAGCATGCGCCGCCCGACCGGGTCGTGCGCCTGCTGAACCGCTACTTCACGGCGATGACGGAAATCATCTTCAAACACGGCGGCACGCTCGACAAGTACATCGGCGACGGACTGATGGCGCTCTTCGGCGCGCCCGCCTCGACACCCGACGACGCGGTCAATGCGTTGGCGGCGGCCGCGGAGATGCAGCGCCGCCTCGTGGGAGTCAACGAAGAGTTGCGCGCCGAGAATCTGCCGGCCATCCAGATCGGCATCGGTCTGCACACCGGCGAGGCGACCGTCGGCTACATCGGCTCGGAACGTCGCACCGAATACACCGCCATCGGCGACACCGTAAACCTCGCCTCCCGCCTCGAAGCGAACGCGCGCGCCGGGCAAATCCTCGTCAGTGAAGCCGTCGCACAGGCCGCCCACACCTCGCGCCTGCCTCTACGCGCACACCCGCCCCTGACCGTGAAGAATCGTGTCCAACCGGTCCAAGTCTTCGAGGTGGCATGGGAAGAAGAGATTAAGACGGGCAGCGAATAGTTATACTAGATCGGATTTCAGTTGAGTGTCCGGCAAGTTGAGGTTCACCGCCGAGGCGCGGAGCAGCGCAGAGGGCCGAAGGTTCTCTCTGCGCCCCTCTGCGGTCCTTCGCACCTCGGCGATTAAGGCTGTGACCTGACACGCAATTGAAAATCGATCTAAGTTGCGTTGAAACTAGAGG
>JBOGOY010000408.1:0-4744 GCA_050748185.1 Pyrinomonadaceae bacterium | reverse complement strand
GGATTTCCCGTCGCCGCTCAGGGTCGCCGCCTTTGCCACCCCGGCCGCCATCGCCGCCCGCATGGATGCTTTCGGCAAGGCGCAAATTACCTTCCGCCGTCAAGGTCGGGAACAGGTTGAAGCGCTGGAAGACGAAGCCGATCTTGCGCCGACGAACATCAGTGCGCCGCGCGTCCGAGGTGGCGGTCAAGTCTTCGCCGTCGATCACGAGCCGCCCGTCGGTGGGTGTCAGCAAGCCGCCGAGCAGGTGCAGCAGCGTAGTTTTGCCGCATCCCGAAGGTCCCATGATCGCCAGAAATTCCCCCTCCTCGACATGCAGATTCACCCCGCGCAGGGCGTGTACGTCCACACTACCCACGCGGTAAGTCTTGGTTAAATTCTCGGCTTGCAGGATGGTTTTCATAAGCGCAGGTGACGGGTGACGAGTGACAGGTGACAGGAAAAGCGGGGTTTGTCCTGTCACCTGTCACTTGTCACCTGTCACTCGTATGACAAAGCACTGACCGCATCGAGATTGGCGGCGCGCACCGCCGGGTAAAGCGCGCCGAGCAGTCCGCCGCCGACGCCGATCAGCGCCGCCGTGAGCGCCCAGCCCCACCCGTATTCAAACACGAGGCCAGAGCCACGCTGAATCAAATAACCCGCGGCGAGCGAAATGACAAAGCCGAAGACGAGGCCGAGCACGCTAATCAGCAGCGCTTCTTTCTCGATCACCGAGATGATGTAGCCGCGCGTCGCGCCCAACGCCTTGAGCATCCCGATCTCGCGCGTCCGCTCGGTGATCGTCGTGTACATCGCCAGCATCACGACGAGCGCACTGACGATCGCCGACAGCGCCACCAGCGCCCGCAGGAAGACGCCGAGGTAGGGGATGCGCTTCTCGATGTTCGTGATCACGTCGCGCGTGAACTGAATTTTGTTGCCCGGAAGTTGCTCGTCAATGCGTCGCGCCAGCGCGTTTTCGTCCGCCCCGGCGCGCGCCTTGACGAGAATGTAAGAGGCTTTGTCCGGCGCTTGCAGCGCGTCCTGCATCGCCGCGAGCGACATCTTGACGCGCGCCCCAGACTCGGGGGCGTAAATCCCGACGATGTTGTAGGGCTTCCCGCCGAAGAGCTTGAGCGTACCGCCCACGCCCGTCTTATTGTTGCGCGCCTTCGTCTCGTCAATCACTATTTCGTCAAAGCCCCGCGGCGCGCGCCCCGCGGCGAGGCGCATCCCGTTCATCCGCGCGAACGCATCCCACTCGACGCCCTCGACCTGCTCGAAGCCAAACGTCCCACCCTGAAAGACGTAGCGGATGACGGGGACGGCCGCCTCGACTCCCTCGATCTTCGACAGTTCGTCAACGTACCTTGTCGAGAGGTTGGCCGTCGAAGTCGTCAACTCCATCCCGCCCGAGCGCGTGAATAGGATCTCGGCCCGCAGGTTCGACGAGCGACGCTGCAAGTCGTTCGACATCCCCCGCGCCAGCCCCGTGAACAGCATCACCAAGCACACGCCCAGCGCCACGCCCGCGACGCTGACCAGCGCGCGCAGCGGTCGCTGCCGGATGTTGTTGATGACTAAACTCTCCATAGAGGATAGAGGGTAGAGGATAGAGGATAGAGAGGTTTTAGTTTTTCTACCCTCTACCCTCTACCCTCTGCCCTCTACTCCTTGTCCAGATCGACTACTTGCAGGTTCGACTTGTTTTCCAGCACGAAGGTTTCGGGGGGCCAATCACGGTCAACCCGCACGTCCGCGGGCGACTGGTAGGTGATACGGAGCGAATAGCGATCCTGCGGGCGCGTCAATTCAATGCTGGCGGGCAGTTGATAGCTCCCCTGTTCGCCGAACTGCTGCGGGTTGCGATAGACCACGTCCGTCGTCAGTTGCCCCCGCTCGCCGAAGGTTTGGAGGCGGGCGAGGCGGATGCCGCCGAAGCGATCGAACCAGAATCGGCGCAGGACGCGGGCGCGGCCTGCGCCTTCGGGCTGCAACTCGTCGAGCACGTAATAGCCGCGCACCACGCGCGCGTTGCTCTTCGCGCGCGGCCGATCGTCCGGCTCTTCGACAAAAGTCTCGCTGCGGGCGTACACGAGGTTCGCGCCCACGGCCGAAGCCGCCGGTACGAGCAGCGCGTCAGTGAAATGCTGCGGCCGCAGGCCCGAAAGCGCGCCGACCGTGCGCCGCTGCATCGTCGTCGATCTCTTGCCGTTCTCGTCGCAATCGGCGTCCTGCGCCCCGGCAGCGCCGCCCTCAAGGCGGGCATAGTCGGCGCTGTTCGTGCCCATCGCGAAACGGCGGTACTTCTCGTCGCCCTGATAGACGGCGGCCTGAAAGCGCGTGCCGTCCGAGGCCATCTCCGCGACCTTAGTGCCGACGAATGGCACTTGAATCGTCAGGTAAACCTGTCCGGGCCGTTCGAGGATCACGTCGCCCTCGGCGGTTCGATACTTCTCGGCGATGCCGCACTTGGCGAACGAGTTATCGAGAAACTGGATGTCGATCTTGCCGCGCAACGAACGCACTTCGGCGAGCCGGTTCACTTCGGCGAGCAGGCGCGGCGTGTCGGCTTCGGCCAGAGGCGACAGCAGCGCGGGCACGGTGACTTTCCGCTTCACGCCGCAACCGGCCACGCCGAACAGCGCGAGGGCAATGAATAAGACGAGCAGTTGTCTTGGCCCAACGCTCGGCCGCGACGGTTGCCGCGGGCGAGGGCTGACATTTGCTAACGACAAGCGAAAGTGCTTCAAGAGCAACATATAAGAGCAGAATTATTTTGCGTAAAACAATCTTGGAAGCTAACAAAGCCCCCCGCCCTTGTCAACGCAAGCCACTGTCGGGCCTTTCTGCCCGGCGGGCCGTTTCAAACCGGCTCGTCCAACACCAGCGGTGGCTTATGAAAGCGCGCGCGCAGACGGTTGATCGCGGCGAAAATCTTCGGGCGGCTGACCAGTTTCAGTTCCAACTCGCGCTTGCGCGGGAAGTCGAGCAGCATGATGCCGAGCAGGATGGTCAGCAGCCCCTGACCGGGCACGCCCGGCAAAGACATCACGATCCCGAGCAGCACCAGCACCACGCCAAGCAAGTTCTTGACCACGAGGCCGGTCCAACGCATCACGGGATGGCGCTCGATCCAGAACTGCCGGTCGTGTTCGGCTTTGAAATAAGTGGCGGGGAGTTTGACGAGGACGAGGGCGGTGATGCCGAGACTGACGCAGAAGGTGACGAGGAAGAGCAATACTCCCACGATCATGCCGCGTCCGGTCATGTAAGAAGCCGCGATGTCCCGCACCCAGTCGATCATTTGAATCAAGAGGCTCCTTGCACCTGAGACGCTTAAAGATGCCGCCGAGGGCGCGAGTGTTCGCCCGATTTCAGCGCGCGTTCAATTCGGCGCGAGCCGCAACGAGCGCCCTCAAGATGTCATTGACCACCTCACGCGCCGGCCCGTGCAGGCCGAAGTCGCGCGCCTCGGCTCCCTCCCAAAATTCTTCCAACCCGCGCGCGCCCGCGCGCTCAAAGACGTAAGCCTGCGCCAGCAGGTCCACGATGTCAGCCGCTTTCACCAAACGCGCTTCCAAACTCTCACGTCTTTCGTATTCCTCGTGCAGTTCACTGTATTCTCGCCGCTGTGCCTCGTCCAATTCGGCCAACATGTCGGCAAACGCCGCGCCCTCGGCTTGGCGGCGCGCGTCAGCCGGCAGGTAATGAGCCGCCGCCCGCGGCAGATCGCCCGTCCGCGCCTCGGCCGCGTCGTGCAGCAAAGCCATCCGCAACACGCGCTCGACGTTAACCTCGACGCCCCGCGCGCGCACCGCATCCGCCAACATCATCGCCGCCAAAGCCACGCCGTAAGTATGCGCCCCGACCGACTCTGCCCCCGGCGCAAGGCCGCGCAACACCCAGCCCGTCCGGTCGAGCCGCTTGAGGCGTTGAAGTTCGAGGAGCAGTTCAAGCATTAAAGTGAGTTGGGCGGCAGCTTCACCGGCAATACAGATTTAGGCAAGTAGTGAAAGTAGAACAAAACGGAGTGTTTTGAATAAGAGCCTCCCTCAGCCTCGTTATCACGTTCCCAAGCAAAAGAGTATTCGATCCGAAAGCGGCTGTCGCGGCTGGCATAGTCTGCGGGAATTGAAAAGATGATGGAGCGGCCAGCGCCCACCTGATTCACAGAACAGACGTGACAAAGCATGTCAATCCGAATCTCCCCGCTCTTTTCGTCCTCAATCGTGTAAAAGAGTCCAGCGTCTCCGTACTCGGCAGTGACACCGTTCATCTCCAGCCATATCGCCCACCGTGTATTATTCGTTATGCGAAACAGGAGGTGGTTTCGCCCGTATCCTGTTCTAAATGGCTCAAGCTGCACCGGGCGTAAGAAAGAGACATAGACAGCAGGCATGTCCGCCTTAACCAAGTTGCCCGAACGGCCGCCTTTTTGCCTCTGAGCAAGGGCGACTGCGGCAAGCCCAATGATGATCATGACGGCAAGAGTTAGCTTCTTCATTGTTCATACGATGGACATAGCCAATTCCCACTCGGCCGCCGCCCCTCGCCACTAAATAAACATCTTCCCCGGATTCAAAATCCCGTTGGGGTCCAACGCCGCCTTGATGCGCCGCATCGTCTCGATTGTGGCGGAGCCTAAGGCCATGTCGAGGTAGGGCGCTTTGACGTAGCCGATGCCGTGCTCGCCGCTGATCGTGCCGCCTAAGTTCACGGACAAAGCGACCGTGTCGCGGACGGCCGCGCGGGCGCGGCG
>JBOGOY010000407.1:0-4751 GCA_050748185.1 Pyrinomonadaceae bacterium | reverse complement strand
GTTGAAAACGACGGTGCGGCAGGCGCTCGCCTATTTCTGCGACGCGCTGACCGGCGCGCCCCTGCGGCAAGCGAGCGTGCGCTTGTGGGAGCGCGTCTATCAGGGCAAGGAACAGCGCTGGTCTTGGCGTGAGTATGCGAAGCAGACGAACGAAGACGGCATCGCTGTTTTCCCGCTGGCATCAGACGCAGACTCGCGCGATCACCTGTTCGCCGCCGCCTCGGCCGACGACGCGGCGCGGCAGGCGTTCAGCGCGGGCTACTCGTATTCGCGCGGCGCGCGGAGCGAAGACCAGTGGCGCATCTACGCCTTCACCGACCGGCCGGCCTATCGCCCACAGGAATCAGTGCAGTGGAAATTTATAGCGCGCCGGCAGGCGTCGGATGGGGCTTATACGACGCCCGCCAACCAGATCGTCGAATACGAGATCGCCGATCCGCGCGGCACGAAAGTGAAAGATGGCAAGGCGACGCTCAACGGTTTTGGCAGCGCGTGGGGAAGTCTTGAGTTGACGGAGGCGTCGCCGCTCGGCGAGTACCGCGTCGCGTTCTGGACCCAGAGCCGCGAGCGCCACATCGGCAACGCGACGCTCTTCCGGCTCGAAGAGTACAAACTGCCGGAATTCAAAGTGGCGATCAAAACGCCCGAAGAGAATGGCAAGCGCAAGGCCTTCCGCCTCGGCGAAAAGGTCGAGGTCAAAGTGCAGGCCGACTATTACTTTGGGGGACCAGTGGCGAACGGCACGGCCGAGGTCGTCGTCTATCAGCGGCCCTTTCATCACTGGTGGCGCGCGCCGCGCGAGTTTGAGTGGTATTACGAAGACCTGACGCCGCAGTATGGCCGCCACTATGGCGGCGGCGGGCCGGGTCAGATCGTCAAGCGCGAGACGCTGAAACTGGACCCCACGGGCGCGGCGACGCTCACCTTCGACACGCCGCGCGCCTCTGGCAGACAGGACTTCGAGTTTCGAGTCGAAGCGCGCGTCACCGACGCTTCGCGCCGCGAGATCGTCGCGAATGAAGCGGTGCGCGTCACGCGCCAGCGCTACTACGTCTATCCGCGCGCCGCGCATCAACTCTACCGCCCACAGGACAAGGTGACGGTGGACATCAAGGCGCTCGACGCTAACAGCCAGCCGGTCGAGACCGAAGGCCGCGTTAAGGTGACGCGCGACTACTGGTATGAAATCTGGTTGGACCCGCAGGGCAGGGAAGTCAAAGGTGAAGAGTTACGCGCCTTGCGCGGGCGGCACAAAGTCTTTCCGCCGCCGGTCGATCCGAAGACGCCGGGCAGCGGGTGGCGTCTGAAGTTTCGCGGCTACCAGCACGACGAGATTCTGACGCGAGCCGTCAAAACAGACGCGCAAGGCGAGGCGGAATTCGACTTCACGCCCGAGCGCGAAGGTTTCTACCGCGTCGCTTGGACCAGCCCCGACGGAACTGCCGTCGGCGCACCGCCCGTGCGGGCCGAGACGACCGTCTGGGTGGCGACGGGGGCCACCACCGAACTCGGCTACCGCCACGGCGGCCTTGAGATCATCGCCGACAAAGACACCTTCCGCGCCGGCGAGCGAGCGCCCGTGTTGCTCCACGCGCCGGCCAACGGGCGTTACGTGCTCTTCAGCGTCGAGGGCGCAGACCTCTACAGTTACCAACTGGTCCATCTGACGGGCGACACGAAACTAATCGAAGTGCCGATCGAAGAGCGACATGTGCCGAACGTGTACCTCTCGGCGACGATGGTCAGCGACCGCGAGATTTACTACGACCAGAAGCAGGTCGTGGTGCCGCCGGTCAGACAGTTCCTCAACGTCGAGGTGCGCGCCGATAGGGACCAGTATCGCCCGCGCGAAGAGGGGACGCTCTGGGTCACGGCAAAGGATCAGGTGGGTCGCCCCGTCGCGGCCGAAGTCGCGCTCGGCCTCGTGGACGAGTCGGTCTTCTACATCCAGCAACTTTACGCGCCCGATCCGCGTCGCTTCTTTTACGGCGACAAGCGCGGCCTTGCGGTGCAGAACTTCAGCACCTTCCAGCAGAAGCGTTACGCGAATCTGGTGGAAGGCGCGGATAAGAATCTGATTGAAGTGAAGGAAGCCGGGAGAAACGAGTTCCGCGTGAGAAAGGACGGGGCCGACGACGAAATCATCACGGCCGACGGCTCCGTGACGAAGCGTGAGATTGATAATTTATCCATGCTCTCGGCGGGCGCGACCAGAAGCGCGGCCGAAAGTGTGGCGGTAACGGATCAGTCGGTCAGCGAGTTGCCCGTCAACAACCGGGCCTTCAGCCGACTTCAAATGATTGCCGATCTCAGCCGGCCGCCGTCGGCCGCGCCAGTGCCGGCGGCCGGTCAGGAACCGGCCGTCCAAGTCCGCAGCGATTTCCGCTCGACCGTCTTCTGGCAGCCCGACGTGGTGACGGGCGCGGACGGCACGGCGTCGGTGAAAGTGAAATACCCGGATTCGCTGACCGGCTGGCAGGCCACCGCGCGGGTCGCGACCGCCGGGAACCAGTTCGGCACGGCCTCGGCCGCGACGCGCACGAAGCAACCGCTGATTGCGCGCCTGCAAGCCCCGCGCTTCTTCGTCGCGGGCGACGAGACGACGCTCTCCGCCGTCATCAACAACAACACGGACGCGCCCGCGCGCGTCACTCTCGCGCTCGCAGCCGAGGGCGTGACCATCACCGGCTATGTCAAAGACGGCCGCGCCGTCAAGGGCGACGTGGGACCAGTCGAGGTGCCGGCGCAGGGCGAGGCGCGCGTCGATTGGATCGTTCGCGTGGAGAGCGCAGGAGCGGCGCGCTTGAAACTGACGGCGCGCGGGGCGGCATACGCCGACGCGATGGAGCGGAGCTATGCCGTCTATGAACATGGCTTGGAAAAGCTCGTCACGAAGTCGGGCAAGCTGCGCGGCAGCGAAGCCGTCATCAAGTTGAATATCCCGCGCGAGCGCCGGCCCGAAACGACGCGGCTCGACGTACAGGTCGCGCCGAGCATGGCCGTCACGATGCTCGACGCGCTGCCCTACCTGATTGACTACCCCTACGGTTGCACCGAGCAGACGATGAGCCGCTTTCTGCCCGCTGCGATTACCGCCAAGACTCTGCGCGCCCTCGGCCTGCGGCCCGAAGACGCGATGGCGAAAGTCTTTGGCGGCGTCGAACCTGAGTCGGCCGCGCGGACGCACCCACAGGGAAAGAAAGACCTGCGCGAACTGGACCGCATGGTCAAACAAGGGCTCGAACGCCTCTACGACTTCCAGCACGCGGACGGCGGCTGGGGGTGGTGGAAAGAGGGCGAGAGCGATCACTTCATGACGGCCTATGTCGTCTGGGGGTTCGCGCTGGCGCGCGACGCCGGCATCGAGATCAGAAATGATGCGCTCGCACGCGCCGTCGCATATCTCGACAAGGAGTTAGTTGAAGAAGAGTCTAATTTCGACAATCAGGCGTGGATGCTGCACGCGCTTGCGGCCCAGCACGCTTCGACCAAGCGCGCCGAAGTCTCGCCGTTGCAGTCCAAAGCATTTGAAAACTTGTGGGCCGGACGCGACCGCTTGAACGCCTATACCCGCGCGCTGCTCGCGCTCTCGGCGCATTACTACGGCCTCAAAGATCGTGCGCGCACGCTCGTCGAGAACCTTGAGAACGGCGTCAAAGTCGATCGCGCGCCGGACACGTCCGTCGTTCTGCGCGGCGAGCAACAGTCGCAAGCGTCCGTCGTTCAGACGGCCCACTGGGGCGAGGACGGTGTTTACTGGCGTTGGTCCGATGGGGGCGTCGAGGCGACGGCCTTCGCCCTGCGCGCGCTGCTGGCGATCGACCCGCGGCATCGCCTCGTCGAACCTGTCACCAACTGGCTCGTCCGCAACCGGCGCGGCGCGCAGTGGAGCAACACGCGCGACACGGCGATCACGGTCCTCACCTTGAACGATTACCTGCGCGCCGGAAGCAGCGAGCTACAGACCGAGCTTGAGTACGAGTTGCTGATCAACGGTCAACTCGTCACCACGCGGCGGGTCACGCCCGCCGACGCGCTCTCCGCGCCGAGCCGTTTCGCGGTCAGCAATTCACTCATCCGCGACGGCGACAACGAGATCGTCGTCCGCCGCAAGGGTGGCGGGGGGCCGGTTTACTTCGCGGCCGAGGCCCGATTCTTCAGTCTCGAAGAGCCGCTCACCGCGACGGGTAACGAAATCTTCGTCCGCCGGCAGTATTACAAACTGGTCCCCCGCGCGACGCTCTTGAAGGGTTACGTCTATGACCGCGTGCCGCTCGGCGACGGCGAGCGCGTCGCGAGTGGTGAGCGCGTCGAGGTGATTCTGACGGTTGAGGCGAAGAACAACTACGAGTATTTGCTGTTTGAAGACCTGAAGCCCGCCGGCCTCGAAGCCGTCGAGGTCCGCAGCGGACAGTCGCTCTACGCGCGCGAGCTGAAGTCGGGCGCGGTCGCGCGCCGCCTCGCCGACGGCAACCCGGAAGAGCCGTCCGACGACTCGCACACGGGTCGAGAGCGCTGGGTCTATCAGGAGTTGCGCGACCGCAAGGTGGCACTCTTTCTCGACCGCCTGCCGGAAGGCGTCTGGCAAATTCGCTACGACTTGCGCGCCGAGACGCCGGGCCGCTTCCACGCCCTGCCCGTCACCGGCCACGCCATGTACGTCCCCGAAATCCGCGCCAACGGCGAAGAACAGCGAATCATGGTGGAAGACAAGCAGTAGATTCAAAGACGATATGCCCACCCACTGCGAG
>JBOGOY010000406.1:0-4756 GCA_050748185.1 Pyrinomonadaceae bacterium | reverse complement strand
CTCATTCAGTATCATGGGGGCGTCCCTGTTGGTATCCCTTGAGAAGAGGTTTTCTCCGTCATGTTACGCATCGAAAAGGCCGCGGTCCTCGGCGCGGGCACGATGGGCGCGCAGATCGCGGCGCACCTCGCGAACGCCGGAATCCCCACGCTGGTGCTCGACATCGCCCCGCGCGAACTGACGCCCGAAGAACAGGCCAAAGGTCTGACGCTTGAATCCCGACAGGTCCGCAGCCGCATCGCGCAAGCTGGGCTCGACGCCGCGAAGAAGGCCAAGCCCGCCGCGTTCTTTACGCCCGGCGGGTCAAGGCTCGTCTCGGCCGGCAACTTCGAGGACGATCTGCCGCGGCTCAAAGACTGCGACCTGATCATCGAAGCGGTCGTCGAGAATCTGGAAATTAAGCGCGGTCTCTACGAGAAAGTGGAGCAGCACCGTCGGCCCGGCTCGGTCGTCGCCTCGAACACGAGCGGTATCCCGATCCACGACTTAGCCGAAGGGCGCGCGGAAGATTTCCGCCAACACTTCCTCGGGCTGCACTTCTTCAACCCGCCGCGCTACCTGCATCTGGTCGAGTTGATCCCGACCGAGTGGACCAAGCCGGAAGTCTCTTGCGCGCTGTTCGGCTTTCTCGACGAGCGGCTCGGCAAGGGCGTCGTCATCGCCAAAGACCGACCGAACTTCATCGCCAACCGCATCGGCACCTACGGCGCGCTCGTTACCGTCCACACGATGCTCGAAGACGGTTACTCGATCGAAGAGGTGGACAAGATGACGGGGCAGGCGGTCGGGCGGCCAAAGTCCGCGACCTTCCGCACCTTCGACCTCGTCGGCCTCGACGTGTTCCTCCACGTCGCCAAAAATCTCTACGAAGCGATCCCGGACGACGAGGACCGCGCGGCCTACGTCGTGCCCGACTTCCTCGTGCAGATGGCCGAGCGCAAGCTGCTCGGGAACAAGACGAAGGGCGGCTTCTATCGCAAACAGAAAGGCACTGATGGCGTCAAACAGGAAATCTGGACGCTTGATCACGCCTCGCTCGAATACCGCCCGCAACAGAAAATTAAACTGCCCGCGCTCGATGCCGCGAAGAACGTCGAAGACACTGCCGCGCGGCTTAAGTCGCTCGTCTGGGGCAAGGACCGCGTCGGCCAGTTTCTGTGGAAGACCATCTCGCGCACGCTGCGCTACGCCGCAAATCGCATCCCGGAGATCGCAAACAACGTGTTGGACGTGGACCGCGCCATGCGCTGGGGCTTCAACTGGGAGTTGGGTGTCTTCGAGACGTGGGACGCGATCGGCGTCGAGAAATCGGTCGCGCGGATGAAGGAAGAAGGGCAGCAGATTCCGGCGAACGTCGAGCAGATGTTAGCCGCGGGCGCGAAGAGTTTTTACCAGACGGAGAACGGGCACAAGTCATATTGGGACTTTGCCGCGGGCCAGTATCAGCCGGTTAACGAGCCGGCGGGCGTGATGGTGTTGAAGTCAGTCAAAGAACGCACGGGCGTGATTAAGAAGAACGCGGGCGCGTCTCTGATCGATCTCGGCGACGGCGTGGCGGGTCTCGAATTCCACTCGAAGATGAACGCCATCGGCGGCGACACGATCCAGATGTTGAAGTACGCGCTGGCCGAAGTGGAAAAGAATTTCCTCGGCCTCGTCGTCGGCAATCAGGGCCAGCAGTTTTCGGTCGGCGCCAACCTGATGCTCGTGCTGTTAGAGGCGCAGGAGGAAAACTGGGAAGACCTCGATCTCGCGATCCGCGCTTTCCAAAACGCGACGATGAGTTTGCGCTATTCGCCGAAGCCGGTGGTGGTCGCGCCGTTCGGGCTGGTCTTCGGCGGCGGTTGCGAGATGACGCTGCACGCCGACCGCGTGCGCGCCGCGGCCGAGACTTACATCGGGCTGGTCGAAGTCGGCGTCGGTTTGATCCCGGCGGGCGGGGGGACCAAAGAGTTGCTCGTGCGCGCCATGGACGCGGCGCGGCAGGGGGCGGATGATGCCGATTCGTTCCCCTTCATCAAGCGCGCTTTCGAGACGATCGCGTTGGCGAAGGTCGCCACTTCAGCGGAAGAGGCGCGCACGCTCGGCTTTTTGCGCGACGAAGATTCGATCTCAATGAACGGTGAAAGATTGATCGCCGACGCCAAGCAGGAAGTGATCGCGCTCGCCAAGAGCGGCTACGTGCAGCCGCAGCCGCGCACGGACGTGCCCGCCTTGGGCATGCCGGCACTCGCCACCTTGAAACTCGGCATTCATCAAATGAAACGTGGCGGCTTCATCTCCGACCACGACGCCGCGATCGGCGAGAAGTTGGCGCGCATCCTGACGGGCGGCGATTTGAACCACCAGACACGAGTGTCCGAGCAGTATCTACTCGACTTGGAGCGCGAGGCGTTCCTCAGCCTGTGCGGGATGCGCCCGACCCAAGAGCGCATCGCTCACATGCTGAAGACGGGCAAGCCGCTCAGGAATTAGAGGTGTTTGCAGATGCAGGGACAAGCCCTACCCCCGCAGATTCTGATGCCGGTTTACAACGTCCACGAACGTCTCATCCAAGCTTCCGTTGGGGCGGCGGGTGAGTTGCTTGACAATCTGGCCTCGCCAGACGATCGGCTGTGGCCGAGTGATCGCTGGCCGGCGATCCGCTTTGACCGCCCGCTAATGTTGGGCGCGAAGGGCGGGCACGGCCCCATCCGGTATTTTGTCGAAGCGTACACGCCGGGCCGGAGCATTCGCTTTCGCTTCACCGCGCCGCGCGGCTTCGACGGGACGCACAGCTTCGAGGTCGAAGAGGTCAGGGCCGGCGTCGTGCGGCTCAGGCACACGCTGCGGATGAACGTGAGGGGACCAGCGCGTTTGTCTTGGCCGCTTGCGTTTCGGTGGTTGCACGACGCTTTGATTGAAGACGCTTTGGACCGGGCGGAGGCGCAACTTGGTGGCGGCGCTTACGCCAGACAGCAGAAATGGTCGTGGCGTGTGCGCGTGCTCAGGCAAGCCGCCGCCAGTTTGCTGTGATGGACTATCCCGTGACGCCGGCCGTCAGGCTGTTGCGCGAAAAGAGAGTCGAGTTTGTGCCGCACCTCTATGAATACGAAGAGCGCGGCGGGACGAAACATTCCGCCGCGTCGCTCGGGGTCGAAGAGCACGCGGTCGTGAAGACGCTGGTGATGGAGACGGACGCGCGCCGTCCGCTCATCGTGCTGATGCACGGCGACCGCGAAGTCTCGACGAAGCAACTGGCCCGACATCTCGGCGTCAAAAGCGTGCAACCATGCGCGCCCGAAGCGGCGCAGAAACACACGGGCTATATGGTCGGGGGGACCAGTCCCTTCGGCACGCGGGCGCGGCTGCCGGTCTACGCCGAGCGGACGATTTTTGAGTTGCCGAAGATTTACATCAACGGCGGCAAGCGCGGCTTTCTCGTCGAGATCGAGCCGCGCGTGTTGCGCGAGGTGTTAGGAGCGGAAGAAGTCGAGGCGGCGATTTGAGCTGTAAGAAATTGCCAAAGATGAGCGGGTCATGATGCGATCGGTTGAGATTTAATCAAGACCGACTCTGATGCACTCTCACTATACTGATAAGGAGGCGAAAGTGAGCTTGACCGAGCTATTACTATCGCTGAAAGAATTGGACCGGCCTGATAAGCTGCGGGTGGTGCAGTTTCTAGTCAACGAGCTTGCGCGCGAGGAGAGCGTCTTGCTCGACGCGAGCATGGAATACCCGATCTGGTCGCCTCATGGCGCGTTCGCGGCGGCTGATGCGCTCTTGGATGCCTTAAAGGCGGAAGACCGTCGTGCATAATTCGCAAAGGTTTCCCTATGTCTCAGCCGATGGCACGGATGAGTCTGGCTTGCTCCCGCTGCTACCTTTGACTCTGACGTATGAGAGAGACTCAACGATGACCACTGCTGGCCTGCTCGACATCGGCGCGACGGTCAATGTCTTGCCGCATCAGGTTGGCGTTGCGCTAGGTGCGATGTGGGATGAGCAGGCCGCTGTGCTGAAGCTGACTGGAAATTTAGCGCGGTACGAAGCGCAGCCCCTTGTGTTAACTGTTTCGGTGGGTAACTTTGCTCCTGTGAGACTGGCTTTTGCTTGGACCCGCGCCGATGACGTGCCGCTAATTCTCGGACAGGTGAACTTCTTCATGGAGTTCGACGTGTGCTTCTACCGTTCGCAAAGAGCTTTCGAGGTGCAAGCGAGAAGTTAAAAGGTCTCAGGGCGGGATGAAACGAACATGTGGAGATTGGATGCGGGGGAATTAAATCATGAAAGAAGCAGTGATCGTATCGGCCGTGCGGACGGCGGTCGGGAAAGCGCCGAAAGGCACTTTGCGGGCGACGCGGCCCGACGAGATGGGCGCGACGGTGATTCAGGAGGTGCTCAAGCGCGCCGAAGGCGTCGCGCTGAATGAAGTCGAAGACGTGATCATGGGCTGCGCGATGCCCGAAGCGGAACAGGGGATGAACGTCGCGCGCGCGGCGGCCATTCGCGCGGGGCTGCCCGTGGAAACTTCGGCGATGACGATCAATCGCTTCTGCTCTTCGGGCTTACAGTCCATTGCCATCGCGGCAGACAGGATTCGCACGGGCGGCGCGGACGTGATCGTCGCCGGCGGCTTAGAGACGACGTCTCTCGTCCCGATGGGCGGCCACATCATCCGGCCGAATCCGTATCTCGTCGAGCACTATCCAGACTTCTACCTCAACATGGGGCTCGCCACCGAAAACGTCGCGCGCAAATATGAAGTCTCGCG
>JBOGOY010000405.1:0-4760 GCA_050748185.1 Pyrinomonadaceae bacterium | reverse complement strand
AGCGTGCGCCGTGTTGGAGAAGCGTTTGGAGAACACAAAAGGCGAGTATCTATTTGCGTCGGGACGCGGCGCGGACGATGGAAGCAAGCCCGTTGTGAAGTTGAACAACGCGCACAGAGGCGCGGTCATGCGCGCCAAAGTGAAATCGTTTCGCCTCTACGATCTGCGGCATACCTTCGCCACGCGCGCGGCGGAAGCCGGAGTTGACCTTGTGACGCTCGCCGCGATGCTCGGACACTCGCGTATTCAGATGGTCTTACGCTACGCGCACCCCAGCGAAGAACATCAATTCAACGCGATGAAGAAAATGGAAGCCTACCGCGCAGCAAGAGGCTAGAAAAGTGATGCGCGCTGCAAAAGCCTACTACATTTCCTACTACAGTGCCCTTTTAGACGCTGCTAAGGATTACCGCTAAGTTGTTGATAGGATTGAAGGCGGCGGTCGGAATCGAACCGACGAATAAAGGTTTTGCAGACCTCTGCCTTACCACTTGGCTACGCCGCCGCTTAAAAGGAGAAAGTGGAAAGGCGAAGGGCGAAGGGCGAAAGTAAGGCTTTTACTTTCGCCCTTCGCCTTTCCACTTTGATGAGAGCGGGAGACGAGATTTGAACTCGCGACTTCGACCTTGGCAAGGTCGCACTCTACCACTGAGTTACTCCCGCATAACGGTCTGTAATTTTACGGATTCAACTTCGCTTGTCAAGCGACTGTGCCGCTGCCGCCGCGCCCTTTTCGCTAATGCTCGCCGGAACGGTCCTGCCGGAGCGCCGGATTGACCGGATTGACAAGTGTCGGGGCGGGCATTTAACTTCTCGCCGTCAGCACGCAACCTGTTGCCCTTAATTCCGTCTCAACACCGAAAATCTGATTACCCGGAAGGATACCGCCCATGAATCTCGCGCGTCACACTGCTCTCTTCTCCGCCCTTTCGCGTCGCGCGCTGCTGCTCTGCGCCGCGGCGCTCTTGCTCGCGTCGCTCGGCGTCGCGGCCCTAGCTCAGGAAACCTATCGTAAGCCGTCAAAAGAGGTGCTCGATATTCTCAACGCGCCGGTGACGCCGGTCGCCTCTGTCAGCCCCGCGCGGGATGTGTTGATCCTCGCGACGGGCGTGCGCTACCCGCCAATCGCAGATCTCGCGCAGCCGATGCTGCGGCTTGCCGGCCTCCGCATCAACCCGAACACTAACGGCCCGCACCGCGCCGGCTATTTCGTCGCGCTCACGCTGAAACGGATCGCGGACGGCGCGGAGACAAAGATCGAGTTGCCGCCCGGCGCGCAGGCGGGCGCGCCGCTGTGGAGCTACGATGGCAAGCACTTCGCTTTCACGAACACCACGCCCGCAGGCGTCGAGTTGTGGGCCGGCGATAGCCAGACCGGGAGAGTACAGAAACTCAAAGGTGTCGCCGTCAACGCGGTCTACGGCGCGCCGGTCCAGTGGATGCCGGGCGGGCGGGCGCTGCTAGTGCGAACCATTGTCGCGAACCGCAAGCCGCTCTCGCCAGCGCCGAACGTGCCGCGCGAACCGGTCATACAGGAAAGCGCGGGGCGCGCCGGCCCGGTTCGCACCTATCAGGATTTGCTGAAGAATCAATACGACGAAGAGCAGTTCACTTACTACGCCACTGCACAGCTCGCGTTGGTTGATGCTATGAGTGGCAAGGTGACGCCGGTCGGCCAGCCCGCGGTCTTCGAGACGGTGGATGCCGCGCCCGACGGTCAGCACTTGCTCGTCTCGCGCATCCAGCGACCGTACTCTTACCTCTACCCGGCCTCCGACTTTCCGAAAGAGGTCGAGGTGTGGGACGCGAAAGGCAAACTAGTCCACAAACTTGCGAGCCTGCCGCTCCAAGATCAGGTGCCCATTGACGGCGTGCAGACGGGGCCGCGCGGACACACGTGGCGTCCGACAGAGCCGGCGACGCTCGTCTGGGCCGAGGCGCTGGATAACGGCGATCCGAAGAAGAAGGTGCCGCATCGCGACCGCGTGCTAATGCTGAAAGCGCCGTTCACGAGTTCGCCGGTCGAGTTGACCAAAACCGAGCACCGCTACACGGGCGTCCGCTGGGGCGAGAAGGACGGCGCGTACATGGTCAGCGACTACGACCGCAACCGCCGCTGGACCACGACGCGGATGCTCAGCGCCGACAATCCGGCGGACGCGGGCAAGATGATCTTCAGCCGCAGCGTGCAGGATCGCTACAACGATCCGGGTACGCCCATCACCAAAGTGCTGCCGACGGGCGGGCGCGTCGTCATCCAAGACGGCGACAATATTTACCTGACCGGCGCGGGCGCTTCACCCGCAGGGGACCAACCCTTCCTCGACCGTTTCAATGTGCGGACGGCTCAGGCGGAACGACTCTTCCACAGCCAACCTAATGCTTACGAGTATGTCGTCACGATTCTTGAAGAATATGGGAGGAGTTTCCTGACAAGTCGCGAGACGCCGGCCGCGCCACCGAATTACTTCCTTCGCACGCGCGTGCCGGCACCGATAGGGCATGATGCAGCGGGCCGGCCAATTCAGAGCGATGTCAAATATCTTGAGACTGCTAAACCTCTCACCAACTTCCCCGACCCGACGCCGCAATTGCGCGCGATCAAAAAACAGCTTGTGCGTTACAAACTGTAGTTTCCGGTTTTTCGATCCGTCAGATCATTGAAAATACAAGGTGAAGCGCGATTTCTACGCATTAGGAGTTGCACTCATAGTGCGAGAAATCCGCGGGCGACAATGTTCAATCAGGCGTCGGCGAACTTGGCCGACGCTCTGTTCGCGTTTGTACCAGGACCAGTTGAGCCTTGGCAGATCAACTTTGATCATCCCTGTAGCGATCAATTTGAGCACGGCCTGGGCCAGACAAACTAAAACAGCCCAACGCCGGACGCCTGAGCCAGAGCGGCCCTGGTAGTGGCCTAATCCCAGTTCTTTGGCCTCGTCAAAGTTAACCTCGACTTGGGCGCGGCCAGCATAGGCCGCGACAGCCTCGAGCACGCCAAGCTCAAGGTCGGTTGTCACCAAATACCAGGGCTTGAGCTTTTTCAGCTCCGGCACGCTCACGATGATGACGCGCGCCTGGCAGGCGCGCCCTTTGTGCACGCTGCGCAAGAGAACTTCGGCATCGTAGATTTCGACTTTTCGCTCTTTGCCTTGAACGTGCAGTTCGCCCAGCTGTTTGCGCAGGCGTTCCGGAAATTTCTTGACCAACTGGTCAACGCGACATTTCTGCCCATAGGTTTTCTTGCGGCCTTTCTTAGGCTGGCGCCGCGGGGCGAAGTAGACCACCTGGTTGGCTCTCAGGCGTCCCAGCGCGAATTGAGAGAGGGCTTCGAGCGCACGCAAGAGTGGGCGCGCCAGGATCCCGCGATCGACGATCCACACGTGGCGGATGCCTTCCGGCAACCGCAATTGCGCCGCCAGGGCGCCGACCAGCGTCGGGATGCTCCGACCTTTAACATAGAGCAACGCGCCGCCCAACACGCTCGCCCAACGCACTTGCCCGCGCGCATCGAGATGGGGATAGAGATGTGCGGCGCAGACATAACAGTGGCCTTTGAGATGCCTGGCGCGCCCGACGACGCGCTTGGTGCGATGAAACAAGCCGAGCGAGGAGATCTTTTCGGCATAGGGCTTTTCCGTGTGCGTGCTGTCGGCGATCCAAAACATTCGCCCGGGTAAGGCCCCGCCGTAGCACAAACGCAAGACCAGTTCGGTCAACTTCGCCATCAGCATCTGCGGCGAGATTCGATGCGTGGTGAAGAAGTCCGAGATCCGCGCTGGTTGATAATCGGCTGGGGCAAAGACGCTTGAGCGAACTGTCCCGTGTTTGGCTTCGCCGACCAGCAATCCGGTCAGGAGCAGCGTAAAGGTTTCAAAGACCTCGCCCCGCATCAACGGGCGAAAGTTTTCAAGCAACTGAATAATTTCTGATGGTAGGATAGTCATCGTTGTTCGCCTCTGTTTAAGGTTTGGTCACCAAAAACATCGAACAACTTTGCGAGGAGCGCAACCGCTCCTCGCACTTCCTACCATTTTTCAGAGATCAAAAACCGGAAACTACAGTTATACAACAGGCCGCCCGCGCAGGCGACGCGCTCTCTGCCGATCCCCAGACAGGAGGTGTGGTTGACAATCAATTGATGGGAAATATAATTACGCCCTTTGTCAGCGCCGGGGGAAATATGATCATCTCGTTAGTGCGGTTGCCTGCTGATGGATTGCGCTTCGAACATCAATACGAAGCGCGCGAGCTTGACCTCTCGGATCGAGGGTTTGAGTTTGCCACGGCGCCGCTGGTGACGGGGCGCGTGGATCGCGTCGGAATAGATATGCGATTGCGCGGCGCGATCAAGGCCGCGCTCATGGTGTCCTGCGATCGTTGTGTGAACGATGTCCACCTGCCGCTGGAAATTCCCTTCGATTTGCTCTACACGCCGCAAGAAGTGAGCAAGCAGACCGGCGAGATTGAATTGCACGACCGCGATCTCGATGTCGCGTTCTACGATAACGAAGAGATCAATCTGGATGAGCTGGTGCTGGAGCAGTTGGAGTTGGGGTTGCCGATCCGCGTGCTCTGCCGCGCAGATTGTCGCGGGCTTTGTTCAGAATGCGGCGCGGATTTGAACATTGAGCAGTGCCAATGCGAAAAGCCGATTGATCCGCGCTGGCAAGCATTAGCTGATCTCAAAGCACAACAAGAAGACGCTCGATAATCAACATTGTCATTTTAAGTAGATTCGCCTTACCGCGCGGTAAGGC
>JBOGOY010000404.1:0-4761 GCA_050748185.1 Pyrinomonadaceae bacterium | reverse complement strand
GTCGGAGGGGTTGCCACGCACCATAGTATCGCAAGCTGGTCTTTGGGGCGGGTGGCGTCGCATATCGCCGGGAGCGCAGGCATCCTTGCCCGCCAACGCGCCGCGCGGCGCGTCTGGTATTCGCGCTGCCGCGCTCAATGCAGGCAAGGATGCCTGCGCCCGGCGGTGACCTGTCGCACTCATCTGCAACTCGCTATGGGCATCCGCGGCGTCGGCCCCGATTTAGCGAGTCTTCACTCCGGCCGCACCCGACAGCGCGCGCGGGAAGACGAGGATCGCATCGCTGACCGGGCGCTCGCCCGTCTGGTCCGAGGGCTTGTTCGCTAGATGTCGGTTGACGACCATCGCGGTCGATCCGCCGCCGTCGAGGTTGAGCGCGTCGCGCGCGCCGTGGGCGACGAGCATCTCGGCCAGCGCGTGCAGCGAAAAGCCGTGGCTCACGCCGGGTTGTCGCCCGTCGACGGTGGCGAGCAGGATGCGCCCGTCGGCGAGCCGCGCGAAGGCGGTGCGCGGGTGGCGGTCCGTGACGAAGGCCGCCGCCACCTTCTCCTGCTCGGCCGTGATCGACACGCGCCCGTCTCTCACGAGTTGCGGCCCGCCGCCGAGCACCTGCGTCGCGCGCCGCCAGACTGCGCGCTGGGTCGCGTCTGCCGGCACGAGCGACAACTGCACCCCGGCCCGCGTGCCGACGGGCAGGTGTTGCCGTGCCCACTCGCGCGCCGCGCCCGCAACGGAGACGATGAATCCATCTGAAGGGACCAAGCTGCTGCCCGCCCCGTCGCGCCTGTTGACGACGCGCCCGCGCCTGACGACGACTTCGAGGCCGTCGGGCGCGGTCAGCGTAGTGCGATGAAAGTCGGGCGTGTAGATGACGAGTTCATTTGCGGCGCGCGGGCGGTTGAGGCCGTCGAGGTGGTGCGCGTGACGGCCGTTAATAGTGAGACTTCCTTCAAACGTGAGGTGGCCGAAGACGAGTTCGGTGTGATGCCTTCGTTCGATCAATCCGACGGCGGCGCGATGCGGCTGCGGTTCACTCAGCCACCGCCCGCCGCCCATGACGAGCGCGCCCGTCGCGTCGCCCCGGTACGTCCCCGTGGTGCGAAAGAACCCGCCGTTGACGCCCGCGACCGCGCCGTGACGCGCCGCCAGTGAACTGACCGTCTCCAACCCGATGGCCGTGTCCAGCGCGTGCGCCAGACGCAGTTCCGCCCGTTTCAGATCGACGCGCAACAGGTTGATGACCTGCGGATCGTCGCCGCCTTCACGCACGATCTTCAGGTGCTCGACGCCCGGCGCGACCGTTTGAAACCGCGGCGCGGCCGGCGCAAGGGCCGTCGTAGCTTGTGTCTGGCCGGGAGCGTGCGGAGCGCAGGCGGTGACGGCGGCGGCGAAAAGGAAAAGGAGCGCCCGCAGCGCTCCACGCACGAGATATTTGCGGTCAGGTCGGGTGTTCATCAAAAGCAGTGAGCGCGCTTCGGCTTATGAGATCGGGTGTCAGTTGAGTCAGTGGGGTCAGAGTTTTACCGCGGAGGCGCGGAGATCAGGCACAGGCACGCAGAGAAGTTATTTTCTTTCCTCTGCGTTCGTCTGCGCCTGCTCTGTGTCTCCGCGGTAAATCATCCTCCATCTAACCCTAATTGCGCGTCTGCTGCACAATGTTGGTTGGCGGCGCGCTCTCGGAACCCACTTCCCCGGCTGACACTTGTTGGACCCCTTCCACATATTTGCAGAACGCCTGTTCGGTGACGAACATCGGAGCCAGCGCCTTCCACTCGCGCACAAAGAGCGGGCTTTGCAGGATCTGCGCGTACATGCCTTGGTGCTTTCGCCAAATACTTTTGGGGATGTACCCTTGATGACAGAAGTAATGCATCTGCGAGACGTAATTCAGACACCGTAAGACGCCCAGTCTTAATTCGTTACTCGGCTCCGGGAGTTCCTGACCGGGGAAGAGATGCGCCGCCCACACGATTAGCGGGAGCGACTGCGTGATGTCATCCACGCGCTTCGAGTATTCGAGCAGGAATTGAGCGCTGACCTGCCGGCGGTAAGCCCTGATGGAGATCAGCAAGCCGACGACGCCGACGACGACCGAAATCAGCGTGGCCAATTGGATCAGTGTGCTGACATCCATTTGCTAATTACGTGAAGGTTGTCCAGAAGAAGCAGCCGCCTCACGCCTGCGATCAGGGGCGCGCATGAAGCGTAATGCGCGCCAACCTTGATCGACTTGTTGGGCCGCGGCATGAAGAACTATCTAATCGCAGTTTGGAACGCCCATAAAACAGGGAATCTGGTCAATCAGGATGCCTCCCCAGATCATGGCGATGAAAGCCAAAAAAGCGACTCTGAACAAAAGATTAACGGGATTCGCCATCACGCTGTTTCCCGCTCGCACGGTTCGCGCTATCGGCACAAGGATGACGATGAAGGCCATTGGTAAGAGCCACAACAGGCCAAACAAGACGAGCAGGCCGGGGGCATTCTGCTTGTTGATTGTGTGATTCAAAGATTCGAGGAGCGCGAACGGCAGCACGAGGATAAAGCTGACGAGCGCCGCCGCTTTGAGATTGGTGGCGATGTTTTTCGTCGGGTCTTCATTTGGTAGCACACTTCGCATTTGCACATCTCCTTTTGGGAAAGGATGCTCTAAATTTAAACGGTTTGTCTATTGCCGCATCGAATTCAACGATAGCCACCCAACGCTGGACTTCAGTGGCTTTCTGCCCCACGAACCGCTAATTGATGAGAACGTCGCGGGCAGAAAGTCCGCAGCAAGGGCTTGTTGGACGGCGACGCAGATTATAGAAGGGTTTTGATTTTACTAACGCACTTGAGGATTTCGTCTCTATTCTTTGCGCTCTTTATCCATTGTGGGAGCCTGCTTGCCAAACTTCCATTTCTGTTGGGGATTCTCTCTCGCAATTTACTACTTACATAATCTTCAATGAATCTCAAATGCTGTTCATTGTACGCCCACAAAATGTTTCCACAGCAGGGCGATTGTAACCAAAGCGGTTGATGACAATACCAATCAACTGCCTCGCCATATGTGACTTCGCTTGCCTCAGAATCTTTAGCATACCCGCAATTCAAACAGACAAGTTTACGAGGCGCAAACATATCACGCCTTGAAGTACAAGACTTCTCATCAATAGAAACAACTTTGACTAGGCGAAGGCACTTCGGGCATTTAACCAAAAACTCTGTGCCAAATGTCCAAAGATATTGCCCTTCGTCAATGAACTTATTTTTGAGAGACATTGTTTCTTGCGAGTACATATCATCAACTCATCCATTCCTGACATCAACGGAAGCCGTCCAACTAATGACTAAGCCGATGGAGTCGGTTTAATCATCCGTATTGGCACATTATACTGACGTGGACCGCATAATACTCCAAGCCGGATGTGTTGCCGCTACATTTGGCATCACCACCAGATTCTCGATGTGATGTACTGATGTCACGCAGCGGCAGGTTGATGATGACGATGCGGCGAGTTCGCGACAGCGGACGGTCAGCTTAGAGCCCCGTGTGGAGCGAGAGCGGAACACGGGGAACCGAGCGCCCACTGCAGCTAGAGCCTGCGTGAGCAGGCGGCAGACGCTCACTTCATTACGCCTCTGCCGCCCGTTTCACGGGCTGAAATATTTTTTCGGTTCTTCCCCGGACTCCGCTCCGCTCTCGTCCGGGGCTTTACGCTGGCCGTCCGCTGTCGCGGACTCGTAGTCGCTCTCTCCGGCGGTTCGCCCTGCGTATCATCAGGTATGTAGTGCGATAAGAGTCTCCGCCCTGCGTCACGAACCCCGAATTTACAGCAACGACCCTTCTTCATTCAGACTTCCCGACGCAAACCGTTCCAGCGAGAGCGGCGTGAGGCCGAAGAGGTTGGTCCCCCCGCGCAGGATTAAGTCAGAGACGGCGCGGCCGGTGGCGGGCGAGTGCATGACGCCGTGGCCGCTGAAGCCGTTGGCGAGGAAGAGGCCGGGCAGCGTCGGCGCTTCGCAGATGATGGCGTGACGATCAGGCGTCATCTCGTAGAGCCCGGCGCGGCGCTCCGAGGGCTCTTCTTCGACTGCCGCGAGACACGGCACGCGCCGCGCCGCGCGTTCTAGCGTTTGCGTTATGAAGGTCGGATCGAACTCGGTCGCAAAGCCCGGCGTCGCGTCAGGATCAGGCCACGCGAGGCGCAAGGTGTTGGTCCCCGCGGCGTCACCCGCCGGCCCGAGCGAGCGAAAGTGAAAGCCGTCCGTCAGGTCGATCACCATCGGCAACCGTGTAGAGAAAGTCTCGCGCGTGCGGACGCCGATCAGTTGACGGCGCAGCGGCGTGACTGGCAATTCAAGCCCGGCTGTGCCCGCGACTTCTGCCGCCCACGCGCCCGCCGCGTTGACCACGGCGCGCGTCGCCACCCGTCCGCGCGAAGTCTCGACGCCCGCGACGCCGCGGCCGTCCGTCTCGATCTTCGACACCTGCGTGTCGAGCCACAACTCGACGCCGAACTGCCGTGCGCGCGACATGAATCCGGCGAGCGCGTCCAGAGGCGAGAGCAGGCCATCGGTCGGGCAGTAAGAGCCGCCGCGCACGTCGTCGGTGCGGAGTTGCGGGACCAGTGACTTGATGTCCGCCGCGCTGAGGAGTTCGACGTTCGTCAGCCCCGCTGCCTGTTGCCGCTCGCGCGCCGCGGCGAGTTGCGCGAGGTGTCCTTCGTCGGTCGCGAGAAACAGGTAGCCGTTCGGGCGGTAGCCCGCGTCGTGGCC
>JBOGOY010000403.1:0-4765 GCA_050748185.1 Pyrinomonadaceae bacterium | reverse complement strand
GCATCAAGAAGGCCGAGCATGACGCCCTGAAGCGCGCCGCGATCAAGTTCGGCATCGCGCGCGAGTTGTACCAGCGCGAGTCGGAAGTGATCGAGGCCGAGGGGCAGGGGCCGCAGGCCGGCGACCTGCCGCGCGATCCGCTCGCCAAGTCGATGTCGGACCTCGTCACCGCGAAGCAACTCGGGATGATCCGGGCGCTGGCGCGTGAGGCGAGTGTCGAGGCCGACGAGGAGTGCCAGCAGGTGCTGCGCTGCCGCACCGAGGAGTTGTCGAAGCGCGCCGCTTCCAGCTTCATCGATCACCTGAAGGGGTTGCAGCAACAGCAGGGCGCTCGCGAGCAGCAGCCGATGCGCCGCGCGAGCTAGAGCGCAGCGAATAGTCGTCGGTGGTCAGTGGTCAGCAAAACCATTCAGACTTTACAGACCACTGGCCACTGACTACGGCCCACTGCTTACGGCTCACTGACTAAGGAGGTTTTGGCAGATGTCAGCACAAGTTTTATTTGAAGAGAAGCCTCTGACTTTCGAGATCGAGTACGCGGACGAAACGGAAGAGACTCGCATCGGGCTGCCCGGCGAAGTCGAAGAGATCGCGACCGAGCTTGAGACCGAGGCGGCGCGTTCGAAGAAGGATCAGATTCTCTCTCTCTACGAGGGCGGCACGACCGACATCGCGCAGATCGTGCGCCGGGTCGGCGCACGCCCCAGCTACGTCGCACAGGTGCTCCAATCGGCGGGGCACCTCACCGGCTACTTCGACCTCTACACGACGACGGCCCGCGAACAGAACATCTATACGCGCTTCTTCCGCAACGTGCTGTCGTTCAAATCGGTCGAGGCGGCTCGCGAATCCGTGCAGAAGATCGACCGGCTCTACAACTACTTCGAGCGGCTTGGCGACCGCGCCGGGCAGCACCAAGCGATGGTTCTCGCGCTGACGGGCAAGAACCGCGCGCGCTGGAGCGGCAAGAAGGACGAGTCAGAAGTTTTCAGCGAGTGGCTCGCCGCTCACTGAAGCAAGCGCCGGGGCGGGCGGGTTCCCCCAACGCCCGCCTCGCCGCATTGCAAGAACGAGCAAGGGGTGGGTTGAAAGGTGAGTTTCGTCTGACAAGGGGGAAGCTCACCTTTTCTTTTCTTCAACGCGCTCTCTCCCACAGCACTTACGTGGCCGAAAGCGACAAGCAGTCATCCGCAAGTTAATCAACACTGTAAGGAGAAACAGCATGTCAGAACAGCAAGCCACCGCCGCCACCACCACCACCGCCGCCCACGAAATGCCCGCACACGGAACCGTCTGCTGGACCGAACTGGCGTCGAAAGACCTCGATGCCGCCAAGAAATTTTACTCCGAACTGTTCGGCTGGAAGCTCACCGTGAGCGATGTCGCCGGGATGGCCTACACCGAATTCCACGCCGGTGGGCGGCCCGTCGGCGGGATGCACCAGATGACCGCCGAATTCGGCGACGCCCCCTCGCACTGGATGTCCTACGTCGCCGTCGACGACGTGGACGCCGCGGCCGCGCGCGTCGAAGCACTGGGCGGCAAAGTCTGCGTGCCCCCGACAGACATCCCGACAGTCGGGCGTTTCAGCGTCATCACTGACCCGTCCGGCGCGACCATCTCGATGCTCACGCTCAAAGGCCCCAACCAGTAAGCGCCTCGAACACTTTTACACAGAGGTGCGGCGTCTTTACCCAAAGCCGCACCTTTTTCCTACCTCGCGCAGTAGTTCCCCTTAGTGGCAACTGGTGGCACGTCGTCCACGCGCACGAGTTAATCAACCACTGCGCGGCGCGGTAGTGCCGGGCCGGTTACACTTTCAACGACAAAGGAGTCACACGATGTCGAGAGTGGTTCATTTCGAGATTCCCTGTGCCGAGCCGGAGCGCGCCGCGAAATTTTACGCCGACGTGTTTGGCTGGCGCATTAACAAGTGGGACGGGACGGAGGAGTATTGGATGGTCGCGACGGGCAAGGAGGGCGGCCCTGAACCGGGCATTGATGGCGGGCTGCTGCGCCGAACCGACAGGTTCCCAACCGTCGTCAACACGATCGACGTGCCTTCGATTGATGAATCCGTCCGGGCGATCACAGACGGGGGCGGAATCATACTGGTCCCCAAGTTCGCCTTGCCCGGCGTCGGCTACCTCGCCTATTTCAAAGACCCAGAGGGCAACACCTTCGGGATCATGCAGGCCGACCCGGATGCCGCGGCCTGAGCCCCGCACGCAACTCACCGCGAGCGGAGTGGACTTTGTGGGCGGCGGCCGTCCGCCGCCGCCCACGTTACCCAAGCCGGCGCGGATCCACAGTTAATCTTTGACTTCACACCACCCCTGAAGGAGGGTTTGTTATGCTGAGAAGCATACTCGCGTTGGTCGCCGGCAGCATCACTTGGATGGTGACGGCACTCGGCACAGACCTCATGCTGATGTCACTCTTCCCCGGCTGGTTCGACGCGAACGGCCGGGTCGAGAGCGTGTCGGTGATGATGATGATGATGACCTACAGTCTTTCCTACTCCGTGCTCGGCGGCTACGTGACCGGCTATATCGCCCGGCGGAGCGAGGCCGCGCACGCTTTCGCCCTCGGCCTGCTACAACTTGCGATGGGCCTCGTCGCGACGATCAAGATGTGGGACACGGCCCCGGCGTGGTGGCACGTGACGTTCCTCCTGCTGCTTATTCCCGCCAACGTAATCGGCGGCCTGCTGCGCGCCTCGACACGAGGACATGTCCCCACACCCCGCCGGCTCTCCGCCGTTTAGCATAGGAACTAGGATAGCGCGCCGCGCCGCCGGCCCTCCTGTGCCCTTGCCGGCTCTAGGTCAGCGGCAGGCACGCCGCACAGGCCACGCGGGATTCGGCCCTTCACCGAGCTCGCGCGGTCCACGTTTCTCCATCATTTACCGAGACTTTCGCCACATATGGCGACTACCCTCGCGGCGCTCCCCGGTGCCGGAGGATAAGTTTCATGCCCGTGAAGAATGAAGACCTGCACGGCAGCGTGCCGGACAAGGCCGAAATCGCGCTGCTCTTAATCGACGTCATTAATGATCTCGAATTCGATAGCGGCCAAGACCTGCTGAAGCACGCGCTGCCGATGGCCGAAAAGATCGCCGCCCTCAAGCGCCGCGCCAAAGAGGCGAAGATTCCCGTTATCTACGTCAACGACAACTTCGGCCGGTGGCAGTCCGACTTCAGCCAAGTCCTCAAACACTGTCTCGAAGACGGCGTCTGCGGCGAGCCGTTGGCTAAACTGCTCGGCCCCGGCGAGGACGACTACTTCGTGCTGAAGCCAAAACATTCCGGCTTTTTCTCCACTACGCTCGACACGCTGCTCGACTATCTACAGGTCAAAACGCTCATCCTGACGGGCGTGGCCGCCGACATCTGCGTCCTGTTCACCGCCAACGACGCTTACATGCGCGACTTTAATCTCGTCGTACCGGCGGATTGTGTCGCGTCTTCTGACCCGGAGGAGAACCGGCACGCGCTCGAACAGATGCGGCGTGTGCTGAAGGCCGACACGCCTTCGTCCGAAGAGATCGACTTCGAGGAGTTGCAGCAGCAGCCGGAAGAAAAGAAAGCGTCCAAGCCCCAACCGCAGGCGCAGCACTTCGCCCCCGAAGGCTGAAGGGGACCAAGCCGGTTTAAGGGGCGCTTCGAGGAAGTCGGGTAGGGTGAGAGATGTCTGACATCAAGCGCGTCGGCGACATCGAGATCGGGGAGGATATGAGGACGCAGCGGCGCCAGTGGGCGATCGAGCGCATCGGATGGGTCTTGATGCTCCTCGTCGCGCTGGCCGCGCTCGCGGGTCTGTTAGGTCCGGGGCCACTGAGCGGCACGTCGGCGGCCACGCCCGATTCGCTTCTGCAAGTCGAGTACAACCGTTTCGAGCGCCGTCAGTCGCCCGTGATGCTGCGCGTCCGACTCGGGCCGGGGGCCGCGCGCGGGGGGCAACTCCGGCTGTCACTCAACCGAGACTACGTCGAGGGCATCCAGATCGAGCGGATCGAGCCCGAGCCCGACACCGTCGAGGCCCACGCTGATCGTTACGTCTATGTTTTCAACGCCCCTGACATCTCGGGAGCGACCTCGGTGACTTTTCGCTTCGAGCCGAATCGCTACGGGCGCGCGCCCGTCCGCCTCTGGATCGAGGGCGGACCGCAATTAAGTTTCCGGCAGTTCTTTTACCCGTGAGCGCGCCGGAGGTCGCCCGCGGCGCTTGAAGGAGGGCTCGTCCGATGGAGTCGGTGTTACGCGGCCTCATCGTGTATCTGTTTCTGCTCCTCGTCTTCCGGCTCGCCGGCAAGCGGACGTTGGCGCAGACGACCAACTTTGAGTTGGTGTTGCTGCTGATTATCAGTGAGACGATCCAGCAGGCAATGGTCAACGACGATCATTCGGTGACCAACGGCTTCCTGTTGATCATCACGCTCGTCGGCACGGGGATCCTGCTGTCGATTGTGAAGCAGAAGTTTCCGACCGTGGAGAAGTGGCTCGACGGCGTGCCCACCCTAATCATCGAGGGCGGGAAGAGGCACCGCGACCGGATGGAGAAGGCGCGCGTGGACGAGGAAGACATCCTCGAAGCCGCGCGCGAGTTGCAAGGGCTGGAGCGACTCGAACAGATCAAGTACGCGATCCTTGAACGCGACGGCCAGATTAGCATCGTGCCCACGAAAGACGGCAGGAACTGAGTCGCGGCGGAAGGACGCACGCCGCCCGTCACGCGTCCCGAAGAGCCAGTAAAAGTGAGGGCC
>JBOGOY010000402.1:0-4771 GCA_050748185.1 Pyrinomonadaceae bacterium | reverse complement strand
GGACTGAGGACTGAGGACTGAGTGAAAAGCAAGAACTTGTCTTTTACTCAGTCCTCAGTCCTCAGTCCTCAATCCTCATCACTCAGTCCTCAGTTTTATTGAATCGTTGGGGCGGGGAGTTCGATCTCGACGATGAGACCACCGTCTTCAGCGTTAGCGGCCTTCACTTTGCCGCCGTGTAATCGCACCGCGCGTTCGGTGATCGCCAGCCCTAAACCTGTGCCGCCGGTTTGCCGGTCGCGCGCCGCGCCCACGCGGTAGAAGGGACGAAACAGTTCGCCGAGAGCTTCTTCAGGCACGCCTTTGCCATGATCCCGCACGCGGATCACAGCGCCGGACGCGCTGCCATTTGACAAACACCGGAGAGTAACCTCGACGCTCGTGCTCTCGGCGGTGTAGCGCACGCCATTACGCACGACGTTCTCAATGGCGCTCCGCAGTAACTCGCTGTTGCCTAAAAGCGAACACTCTCGGCTTTCAACTATCCGCACGCTACGATTGCGACCACGCGCCTCGAAATCGGCATCGGCGACAACTTGGCCGACGAGGTCTTGCAAATCAATCCGCGTTTTTTCTAACTCGTCCGGCTCGGTCTCCAAGCGTGTGAGAGTTAAGAGCTGCCCGATCAACTCATTGAGACGTTCAACCTCGCGCTCGATGCGGTCGAGCGCACTTGTCACGCCCGACGGCTCCTCTCCGGAACGCCGTCGGGCTAATCCGAGTGCGACGCTCAAGCGCGCGAGCGGTGAGCGCAGTTCATGTGAGATGTCGCCGAGCAGGCGGCGTTGCGAGGTGACAAGCGATTCGATGCGTTCGGCCATGCGGTCGAAGTCGCGGCTGAGATCGGCGATTTCATCGCGTCGTGAGCCTAGCCTAGCGCCGACACGCGCCGATAAATCGCCGCTCGCCAGTCTCCGCACACCGGCGCGCAAGGTCGCAACCGGAGCCGCGAGGTAACGGGCCAGCCCGTAGCAGACAAGCCCCGCTGTCAACAAGACCGCGCCGAGCCGGAAAACAAGCACGCCGGGTTCGGCAACCAGCGCCGCGAACCTATAACGCGGCACTTCGCTGACCAGCACATACCGCGTCCCGCCGCGTCCATAAACTCGCTGCGCGATGAGCGCGACCCGCGCCGGCCCGGTGGGAAAGTCGAACACCGGCTCTTCGCCGCCGCGCATCCCGTGGGCCAACTCCGCGAGTCGTTTCGTCTCCGTTGTGGTCACGCGCCCTGTCACCTCTACGCCGCGTTCGTCGAAAACCCTAGCCTGCATTTGCGCCGTCTGCTCCACGCGCTGAAGATAGACGACGAGCGCATCAGAACCATCGCGCTCGTACATCTCCGTCGCCGTCTGCGCGTAGATGCGGACAGCCGTCCCGGTCATCTCACGCCAACGCGCCTCAACCGGGTCTGATTGGGTTGCCGCAATGGCAATCATCAGCGCCAACCCGATAAGCGCCATCGCCAGCCAGAACCAGACAAAAATTTTGAGAAACAGACTGTGCATAATACATAGTGATGAGGACTGAGGACTGAGGACTGAGGAAAACCTGCCTCTTCACTCAGTCCTCAGTCCTCAGTACTTTATTGTTGGTCACGTTTGCGTTGAACGGCGGCGCGGAGTCCACCGGTAATGTGTCCGACTTCGATGGCCTGTGACATTAGTTCATCAAATGTTTCCTGATGGATATAGTTTGCGTCGAGGGCAATATAGAGTTGCGAACGGAGTTCGGCGCACGATACTTTGGCAACTGAAAGAAACTGGTGAAACTCGGCTGGGCGTCCGCGTTCAAAACCTTCGGCAATGTTTGACATGATCGAAACCGCAGCTCGTTGAATCTGATCTCTTAGCCCGTAATCCCGTGCAAACTTTCCTTGCTCCGTGATCTTATAAACTCTCGCCGTCAAGACTCGCGCCTTCTGCCACGCGATCAAATCTTCAAACCGCTCAATCCTCTTACTCATCTCCTCCACTCCCTTCCACCCAGTCCCCAGCACTCAGCAATCAATACTCAGTCCTCAGTCCTCAGTCCTCAGTCCTGTTGTATACATGTAGCCAGTGCCGCGCACCGTCTTGATGCGTTCGATGCCATTGACCTCGTGACCGAGTTTACGGCGTAGGGAACTGATGTGCATATCAACGCTGCGGTCCAGCGGCGCGAGCGGGCGACCCAATGCGGCTCCCGCCAGTTCATCGCGCGACACGACACGTCCGGCATTGGCGATAAGTTTGGTCAGCATATCGAATTCAGCAGATGTCAGTTCGATGAGTTCGCCGCCACGATGCACCGTGCGTGCGCCGACATTTAATCGCACATCGCCCACCGTGAGCGTCTCAGACGAGGCGGTTGATCCGTCCGTCTCAGACCTCGTTTGGGTACGCCGCAGGATGGCATGAATGCGCGCGACGAGTTCGCGCGGGTTGAAGGGCTTCGGCAGGTAATCGTCCGCGCCGAGTTCGAGTCCCACGATGCGGTCAACGTCAGCGCCGCGCGCCGTCAACATTAGGACGGGCGTGCGCGACCTTGCACGGAGGCGACGTAAGACTTCAAAGCCGTTGATGCTCGGCAACATCACGTCAAGCACGATAATCGCGTAGTCATTCGCCAGCGCACGCTCGACGCCTTCCAAGCCGTCGTCCACCGTCTCAACATTGAAGCCTTCCGGCGCAAGGTACTCCACCACGAGTTCGCACAGCTCCACGTCGTCATCAACAACCAAGATTTTCTCCATCCTTCACCCCTTCTAAGAATAGTGATGAGGACTGAGTAAGAATAGTGATGAGGACTGAGTTAAAAACTGTTCTTACTCAGTCCTCAGTCCTCAGTCCTCATCACTATTCTTACTCAGTCCTCAGTCCTCATCACTCTTATTTCTGTTTTGTAAAGAAACGTCAAGTTGTGAACGATTGCTGCTGACAAAACCTTACTGTCCGTTGACTCACTTTTACGCTCTGGTGTGGCAACCTGCCATCCAAGAGAGTGACATAAACGGAGCGGCATTCACCGCAACGTTGAGCGCGTTCAGAACTTGATAGGAGAGCGGCATAACCAGAACATTTGAATGCGGATTGCGGATTGCGGATTAAAGACAAGACGCTTCTGACCAATCCGCAATTGAAGAAGTTGTTACATGAAACGCTTAAGGTGAAAGAAGGAAAGAAGAAATGAATTACGCGAAATCCAAATTCAGCGAAGCTACTGCGCGGGCGGGACTTTCTGTCATGCTGTGTGTCATCACAGCCGCATTCTCGCTCGCCATGCTCCTTGACGGACGCACCAACGCGCGTGCTTCAGTCGCAACTGATGTCCCGACGGCGGAAGCCATGACGGCAGGCCGCGCCGAGATCGCGCGAAACTCTTACGCGCCCGTCGTCAGCCGTGTCTCGCCGGCGGTCGTCACAATTCGCTCGGAAGGGCGCGCGCGCGCCGCGCAGCAGCACCCATTCCTCGATGACCCGCAATTGCGCGAGTTCTTCGGCGGACGCATTCCGCAGCAACCGCAAGCGCCGCAGCGGCGGCAGAGCGGTCTGGGTTCGGGCGTGATCGTCTCCGCCGATGGTTACATCCTGACGAATCATCACGTCATTGACGGCGCGGAAAAGATTAAAGTTCAGATGACGGATAATCGAACTTTCGACGCGAAACTCGTCGGCTCGGATGCGCCTTCGGACTTGGCGGTTTTGAAGATCGAGGCGAGCAACTTGCCTGTCCTCCCGCTCGGCAATTCTGACGACGTGCGGGTTGGCGATGTGGCCCTCGCCGTCGGCAATCCGCTCGGCGTCGGGCAGACTGTCACGTCCGGCATCATCTCGGCGAAGGGGCGTTCAACCGGCCTCTCCGACGGCAGCTTCGAGGACTTCCTGCAAACCGACGCGCCGATCAATCAGGGCAACTCCGGCGGCGCGCTCGTCAACGCGAATGGCGAACTCGTCGGCATCAACTCACAGATACTTAGCCCTTCGGGCGGCAACATCGGGATTGGCTTCGCCATCCCCAGCAACATGGCGAAGAACGTCATGGAGCAGCTTATTAAGGGAGGCAAAGTGCGGCGCGGCGTTTTGGGCGTGACGGTGCAGCCAATTTCATCCGACATTGCGGCGAGCCTCGGACTCAAAGACACGAACGGCGTCATCGTCAGCAGCGTGCAAGCTGGCAGTAGCGCGGAGCGCGCCGGGCTGAAGCAGGGCGATGTCATTACCAAATTCAACGGCACGCCGGTCGTTGACAGCAACTCGTTCCGCAATCGTGTTGCGAGCACGCAGCCCGACACGAGCGTGACGCTGGCGGTCTTGCGCGACGGACGCGAACAACAAATGAGCGCCACTCTCTCTCAACGCGCCTCAAGCGAAGCGAGTGAAAAAGGCGACGCCGATAGCGGCGGTGATGCGACGGGCGGCAAATTAGGCGTCAGCGTCGAACCCGTGACGCCGGAACTCGCAGCGCAACTTCGCTTAGAGGCGGGCACGAAAGGTTTGGTCGTGCGCGACCTTGACCCGGAAGGCGCGGCGGCGGAAGCGGGTATCCAGCAAGGCGACGTAATTCTTGAATTCAATCGTCAAGTCGCCGGCTCAATCGAACAATTACGTGCGGCGATGCAGGGAGCGAACGGGCGTCCCGCCCTGATGCTCATCAACCGGCGTGGCAACAACCTCTACGTCACTGTGCGACTGCGCTCTTGAGCATGTCCACACAGAGGCAACCATTGTGTGAAGCTGATTGAAACGGTCAGCCTGCCGCCTTGCTTTCACTGAGGCGGCAGGCTGTTGTGCGG
>JBOGOY010000401.1:0-4773 GCA_050748185.1 Pyrinomonadaceae bacterium | reverse complement strand
ACCTGTCGCTGCTCCTCTTCGGCGCGCCCGTCGCCCCGCCCATCGAGCGCAAAGTCGCTAAGGTCGATCCGAAAGTTTATGACTCATACGTCGGCGAGTATGAACTGGCCCCCAGTTTCGTCATCACCGTCACAAAGGAAGGCAACCAACTGTTCGCGCAGGCGACGGGCCAGCCCAAATTCGAGTTGTTCCCCGAGTCGGACACCAAATACTTCCTCAAAGTCGTGCAGGCCGACGTGACCTTCGTCACAGACGACAAAGGACAAGTCACACAACTCGTCCTCAATCAGGGCGGGCGACAGACGCCGGGGAAGAAAATTAAGTAAGGGGATCGGGGGTCAGGGGCCGGTTAAGAAATTTACATGGCACCCGGCCCCCGCCCCCCGATACCCACTATGGAACTGACCGTCGCCATCACCGGGGCCTCGGGCGCGCCTTACGCGCAGCGGACGTTGGTCCATCTGGCCGCGAGCGGGGCGGTCGAGCGCATCAACTTGATCACTTCGGGCGCGGCGCTCGTGGTCGCGCGCGTCGAACTCGGCGCGCAGTTGAAGGAAGGCGACGCGGCGGCCATCAACGAATTCGCCGGGCTGGCGGCCGACTCGAAATTGATCCGCTGGCACCGGCTCGACAACATGGCGGCGACGCCCGCCTCGGGCTCGCACCGGCAGGACGGCATGATCATCGTCCCCTGCTCGATGGGCACGCTCGGCGCGATCGCCTCGGGTGCGGGAACCAATCTCATTCACCGCGCCGCGGACGTGACGCTCAAAGAGGGCCGCCGGCTCGTCATCGTCCCGCGCGAATCGCCCTACAACGCGATTCACTTGGAGAACATGCTCCGCCTCGCGCGGGCCGGCGCGCGCATCCTCCCGGCGAGCCCCGGCTTTTACCACCGCCCGCAGACGCTCACAGACCTCGTCGATCACCTCGTCTTCCGCATCCTCGATCAGTTCGGCGTCCCGCACTCGCAGGCGACGCGCTGGCAGGGCGGCGACGTGGGAGACGCGCATTGAGGGTGGGCCATCGGCAAGAGGATTCTATGAGTACCGAGCAGAAGAGTGATGCGACCAGCAGGAGCGAGAAGATTCTCCAAGACGAAGCAGCGCGCAAAGAGTACGCCGAACGGATCGAGCAGACTCGCCGAAATGCTGAAATCATCAGCAAATCTCTGGAGGGGCGCGAGCATAGCGACAGCGGCGAACTTCAGCACGAAGATCGGCAGAGATGAAAATTTACGTCGTTGATGCCAGTCCCTCCGCTCTATGACGAATTCATTGCACCGAGACGCTTTCCTATGGACTGGCATAGAGACGCATTCACCATCAGCGACGAACGCGAACGGCTCGACCTGCCGTTCATCCACAAATTTCTCACCACGCAGACTTACTGGGCGACCGGGCGCAGTCTGGAAACTGTCGCGCGCTCGATCGCACACTCGCACCCGTTCGGCGTCTATCAGGATGGCCGGCAGATCGGTTTCGCGCGCGTGGTGACGGACTATGCGACGTTCGCATGGCTGGCCGACGTGTTCGTGCTGGACGAGTTTCGCGGGCGGGGCTTGGGCAAGTGGCTGGTCGAGTCGATCCTCGCGCACCCGGAGTTGCAGGGCTTCCGCCGCTGGGTGCTGGCGACGAAGGACGCGCACGAATTGTACCGGCGCTTCGGCTTCGACTCTCTGAAGCGCCCGGAGCGGTTCATGGAGCGGCCCGACCCGAACATGGCCGAGCAACCCGACTACTGGGCTTCTGACGGCGATAGTGCGGGGCTCGCAGATCGCCAATGACCGCGCCCACTACTGGCGGTTTGCCAAACGCCCCAACTTTCAGGCAGCATTTTCCCCGCCGCCGATTTCGGCCTCGCACTTGCTAAGCTACAGGACGATGTCAACCACCGCGCACAACATCCGCACAACGCTCGACATGATCAAGATCGAGCACACGCTGTTTGCGCTGCCCTTCGCGCTGCTCGGCGCGGTGCTGGCGGCCGAAGGCATGCCCGGCTGGTGGCAGCTCGTTTGGATCGCGGCGGCGATGGTCGGCGCGCGTTCGGCGGCGATGACGTTCAACCGCATCGTGGACCGCGAATTCGACGCGGCGAACCCGCGCACGAGCGGACGAGCCCTGCCCGCCGGGCTGCTTTCGGTGCGCTTCGCGTGGGCCTTCACTGTCGCCTCGGCCGCGCTCTTTTTTCTGGCCGCCGCAATACTCAACCGCCTGACGCTCATCCTCGCGCCGGTCGCGCTCGCGAGCGTGCTGCTCTATTCCTACACGAAGCGTTTCACGTCGCTTTCGCACCTCGTCCTCGGGTGGTGCTTGTCGATCGCCCCGACGGGCGCGTGGATCGCGGTGCGCGGCGCGATTGACAGTCCGACGCCGCTCTTGCTGTCGCTCGTCGTGTTGCTGTGGACCGCCGGCTTCGACGTGCTCTACGCCTGTCAGGACGCCGAGTTTGATCGCGGCGCGGGGCTGCGCTCGATCCCGGTGCGCGTCGGCGTCGGGCGCGCGCTGTGGCTTTCGCGCCTGTTGCACGCGGGGGCGTTCGCGTCGCTCGCCGGGTTATACTTCACGACATCGCTCGGCCCGCTCGCACTCTCGGGAGTGATCCTGACCGGCGCGCTGCTCGTCTATCAGCACCGGCTCGTGTGCGCGGATGATTTGAGCCGCCTCAACGCGGCGTTCTTCACCACCAACGCCTTCGTCAGCGTGATCCTCTTCGTCACCTTCGGCGGCGCGGTTTTCTTGGCTTAGCTTTCATGAGGAGGCAAGAGATGGAGATTCAAACTGAGGAGAGGGTAGAGACGATCGGCGCGGTAGCGATTCAGACGGGTATTGACCCGCTCGTATTACACTTTGGCCCGTTGATCGAAAAGCTGAGTGATGACGATTTTTTCGACTTCTTCCGGCTCAACGAGGAACTGCGGCTTGAACTCACCGGCGAAGGAGACCTCCTCATCATGCCCCCCACCGGCGGAAAAACAGGGAGACGCAATTTCAAATTAACGAGCAGATTCGGCAATTGGGTGGAGCAAGACGGCACCGGGCAAGGTTTCGACTCCTCGACGATATTCACCCTGCCGAACGGCGCGAAGCGTTCGCCTGATCTTGCGTGGGTTCATAACGAACGCTGGGGCGCGCTCACGGAAGAACAACAGGAAAAGTTTCCGCCGCTGTGCCCGGACTTCGTCGCCGAAATCCGCTCGCGCACTGACAGGCTGAAGGTGTTGCAAGAGAAGATGCAGGAATACGTCGAGAACGGCGCTCAACTCGGTTGGCTCCTCGATCCGTTGGAGTGGAAGGTTTACGTCTATCGCCCGCAAACCGAAGTCGAAATTCTCGACAACCCGCAGACGCTTTCGGGCGATCCGGTGCTTAGTGGGCTCACTTTGAACGTGCCGGAGATTTGGGACTGACCGACTTTGTGCGAGCATTAAACTCGACGCATTGAATTAAAGCCATGAACTTTTCCCACGATCCGAAACTGAATTTAATCGCCGAGAAAGTTGCGGTCGGCGAGCGGCTCACGTTCGCGGACGGCGTCGCGCTGTTTGCGACCGACGACCTGACGGGGCTCGGCAAGCTGGCCGACTCAATCAGGCGGCGGCGGCACGGGCGGCGGACCTACTACAACGTCAATCGCCACTTCAACTACACCAACGTCTGCTACGCCGACTGCAAGTTCTGCGGCTTCTACCGCACGCCCCGGCAGCCCGACGCCTACACGCACAGTATCGAAGAGGCGCTGAAGATCGCGGGCGAGGCCGTCCGCGAAGGCGCGACCGAACTGCACATCGTCGGCGGCCTGAACACCAAGCTGCCTTTCAGTTACTACACGGACCTGCTCGCCGGGTTAAAGCGCGACTACCCGGCCTTGCACCTTAAGGCGTTCACGATGGTCGAAATCGATCACATGGCGCGCTTCTACAAGATGGCGGACGAGGACGTGATCAGTCGGCTCAGAGAGGCCGGGATGGACTCGTGCCCCGGCGGCGGCGCGGAGATCTTCCGCGACCCGACGCGCTCGATCATCTGCGACCACAAGACCGATGGTGCACGCTGGCTTGCGCTCGCCGGCAAGGTTCACGCGGCGGGACTCAAAACCAACGCGACGATGCTTTACGGCCACATCGAATCGGTCGAAGACCGCGTCGATCACTTCGTCCAACTGCGTGAGCAGCAGAGCCATTCGGGCGGCTTTCAGTGTTTCATCCCGCTCGCCTTTTACCCGCCGGGGACCAAGCTCTCACACCTGCCGGGGCCTTCGGGTGTGGACAGCTTAAAGACCATCGCGGCGGCACGCCTGATGCTCGACAACTTCCCGCACGTCAAGGCCTACTGGGTGATGCTCGGCAAGCGCCTCGCGCAAGTCGCGCTGCACTACGGGGCCAACGATCTTGACGGCACGATCGCCGACGGCGGCGAGTTGACCGAAAGCTACTCGGTCGAGTCGAACAATGAGGTGAAGATGAGCAAGGAAGAGATCCGCCAACTCATCGCCGACGCCGGCTTCGAGCCCGTCGAGCGCGACACGCTCTACCGGCCGGTCGAAGAACTGACGGCGGTTTAAGAAGCGGCGGCTTTTTTTGCTTTCTTCGGGCACGAGTAAGCTTTTACTCACAGACCGAAACTTGAGAGGTGAAAGCGATGACCGTCACCTTAGAACTGAATCCTGAAGTCGAAGCGCGGGCGATCGAGCAGGCGGCGGCGCACGGTGTTCCGGTGGAAGAGTTCCTGAAGACTGTCATTGAAGACAGCTTGGGCAACGGAGAAGAAC
>JBOGOY010000400.1:0-4774 GCA_050748185.1 Pyrinomonadaceae bacterium | reverse complement strand
AAATGCAGGCCCGGCAACAGGTAGCTGACGCCGAGGTAGGTGAAGATGACAAGCAGGAACGCAACCACGGCGAAGTAGGCCGAGCGTCGGCCCGTCATGCCGCGCGCGATTCTCGCGTGGAGGAAGCCGCCGTAAGTGAGCCACGCCACGAAAGCGCCCGTCTCCTTCGAGTCCCAGCCCCAGTAGCGCCCCCAAGACTCGTTGGCCCAGATCGCGCCCGTGATCAGCAGGATCGCCAGCCCCGCAAAAGCCACGCCCGCCGTCTTGTACATCAGGCTGTCGAGTTTCTCGGCCGCCGGTAGCATCGATCGCAAGTGATCCGTCTTAATGCTGAAGAGGATGACGAAGAGCGTCGCGGCGAAGGCCGTGATCAACGCGGCCAGTTCCACCGGGTTCGCGCCCATGTTCAGCACGAGCATCGAACTGCGCTGCGAGACGAACTCGCGCGAGGCGGCGCTGAACCGCTCGGGCTCGATGCGCTTGATCTGATCGGCGCTCAGGCCGTCCTGCTGCGCGAGGAACGTACCGAACTTTTCATACTGAGCCGTGTCGAAACACTTCTGCGCGAAGTTCGCCCCGTCCGGGCAGGGGCCGAGCGGCGTCTCGGTTTTGATCTGCGTCACGAGCGCGATGATCGCCGCCGCTTGGACCGCGAGCGACACGCGCAGCAGCCGTTGGCCCCACACACGCGCCTTCTCTCCCTGCTGTCCGGTGACGTACAGCACGAAGAGCGTAATGACTGCCGCAAATAATAACCCGGCCACCAACAGTAGTGGCCCGACGTAAGGAATATCGACGCGTAGCGGCAGAGTCATCCGCGAGCCGCGCAGGAAAGTCGAAGCCGTATAAGTCGCTTCCGTAAAGACCTTCCAGCCGCCGACCGTCGCGAAGACACTGACGGCGAAGATGCCCGCCCAGATCGCCATCGCCTCTGGCTTCACGCCGTCCTTGAGCAAATACAGCACCGCCACCGCAAAGCAGACGAGGGCGACGCCGTAGCTGATCGACGCCGTCCCGACGTGAATCGGCCGCCAGTAGGAATCGAGCACCGGAGGCAAGTTAATAAACTCGCCGCCGATGAAACGCGCGAGGATCAGGATGAGCGCCGCGAGCGTCAACGAGACGGCCGCGATAAGACGATAGCCTTTGCGGTTGACGATGAACATCGTCGTGATGCCGGCTCCGAACGCGAACGCCAAACTCAGGTCGTAGAGATTGGCGAACGGGATGTAACGCCACACCCACGGCATCTCGCCGTGGCCGTTGCGCGCCAAAATCTCCAACTCTCGATCGTGAGCCGCCACCCAGCGGACGCACCAACTCGACAAGTTGAAGAAGACGCCCGCGCAACCGATCCACAGCCCCAGCCGCTCGGCCCAGTTGAAAGGCGCATAGAGGTTCGTCAACAGGAAGGCCGCCGCGATCAGATAACTTGCCAGCGACAGCATCATCAGCGCGCCGTCGTCGATAAACCGCTCGCCGCCCATCTGGATGCGGAGCAGCGTCATCAACAGCGCGCCCACGATCGGCAAAATTGCCGGCAGATAAACACTCAAGCCGAAGCCGGGGGTTTCGAGGCGGGGCGTTCCGAGTTCGGCCGGGTTTCTCAGGACTTCACTCATGGCTTTCTCCGGAGTGACAGGTGACAGGTGAAACATCGTTCTGATCTTGTCAACTGTCACTCGTCACTTGTCACTGTTTGATGGCGCTGACCAGTTTCTTAAAGCGATCTTCGAGCGCGACGAGGTTGCGGTTCGTGTTCGCGCCGAGGTTGATTTGATAATTGCCGCCGCCCGCGTCTTCGACCACCGCCCAGAACCGCTGGTGCGAGAAGAGGAAGACGGCGAGCAGCGCCGCGATAAGCATGGCGCTGCCGACGTAGAAGACGGTCGCGCCGGGGTCTTTCTGTACGGCGAGAATGTGCGCGTCGGGAACTTTTTCAAATTCCGCGAGGCGGAATTTGTAGCCCGCGACCGCCGCGCCGATGGGCGTGCCGCTCGGCAGTTCCTGCGCGAAAGCGTACGCGCGTTGCGGCGTGGGCGCGCCCGGCTTCTGGATCGAGAGCAACGCGGCCGGGTTGTTGTAGTCGCCGGAGGCCGTCGCAGGCTGGCCGCCCGCGAGCGTAAAATCGGCGAAAAAGTCTTCAAACTTGATCTTAGTGCCGTCGGGCAACGCCGCCTCGCCGTCGCGCCGGATGCTCACTTCCTGCGGCTGGCCGCCGGCTTCGGGCGTCAGAAGCAACTTGATGTTGCGGGCCATCCCGCGGCTGATGAAACTCGCTTGAAAAAAGCGGTAGCCGGCGTGATCGTGGGGCCGGTTCATCTGGACCAGCGCGTCGTGCTCTTGGCCGCCGTCGTTGATTCTGATGCGCGTCATCCAGTCAATCGTGTTGTCGGCCGTGATCGGCCCGTCTTTCCTGATGATGATTTGCTGGATGTCTGTCGCGGTCACCTCGAACGGCACTTTGAGTGTCGCCCGTGTCGGGGCGAACTCGCCTGTTTTCTCGTCGATCTGGAAGACCGTTTCAGCAACCTCGCTGGAGGTCATGCCCGGCCTGAGCGGCATCGAACCGCTGCGGCTGAACTGCGCCGTCAGGAAACCTCCGGTGAAGACCGTGAGCAGCGAGACGTGGACGGCGTAAGCGCCGAGCCGGTTCCACGCATTGCGTTCGGCGAAGACGAAAGTCTTGCTCCCCTTCTCGGTGACGACCGCCTTCTTCAAGCCGGCGGCGCGGCAACCGGCCGCGATCTGCTCCGCGATTTCCTTCCCGCTCTCGCCCGTGAGCGAAACTTCAGCGTGCTGCGACTGGCCGCTGAGCCACTTGGCCGAGGCGTCGAGTTTCGGGCGCGAGATAAAGGTCCAAGCTTTCGGGAAGCGGTCGATCGAGGCGAGCACGATGTTCAACGACAGCACCAGCAGCAGCACGTTGAAGTACCAGACGTGGTAAATGTCGAAGAACCCGAGGCTGCCCCAGAGGAGCTTTTGGGCGGGCGTCAGTTCGGCAAAGTAGCGGTCGAAACCTTCGACGTTGACCTGCATGACCAGCATCCCGACCATCGAGGCCAGCACCAGCAGGCACAGCAACATGACGCCGAAGCGGACGGAACTGAGCACGTCCAACAGCGTGCGTTCGAGGATGAGATACGTCGCCCCCGCCAGCATCCCGAAGATCATCACGTACTGCGGGACGGGCAATGAGACGGCGTTCAAGCCGAGCGCCTGCAAGACGATTTTCGCCACGAACATCAGCGCCAGCGCGACCGCCGCCGAGATCCCGAGGCGGGCCACCACTGTGGATGAGGCCGTGTCACTGCTTGCCCCCGCCTGACTGCTGGCGGAGACGACCGGGGCCGGCTTCAACGATTGGACACGAATATCGGTCTTAGTCTCTTCGATGGCTGACATTGCTTATGAAGAACCTGAATCACTTACAAGTTTGGTGAGCAGCCGCTTTGAAAAATCAGGCGGCTGAGGAAATGGCCGCGTCCCATTCCGAATGGCGTCATGATAGCCGATCACTCAAGGGTCGGCAACCATGTGTGCGGCGGCGGGCGCAGGTCATGCGGATCGAGCGCGTATGTTATCATAGCCCGGAATGAGAGCGACGGGCGACGCCGCCCCGGCGGCCAGCCAGTGCGGATCAAAACACTCGTTGAATCCTGCGCTTTGACGCTCGCGCGCGCCGCGTTGTTGCTTCAATAAAAGCATAGTGGGTCTGTTTGAACTTCTAAGCCACCATTTATCGGGGCTTGAATCTCAAACTGACCCACTATGAATAAAAGAGTCTTTCACATAAGGTAGTCAAGCCCTGAGTCATGAGTAAAAATATCCTCTACTGCGTCGTCGGCCTCACGCTGGGTTTCTTCGTCGGGTTCCTGCTGGCTAATAACATCAGCTTTGAACAACGTGCCGCTTCCGCCCCGTCGGGCGTTCCCGCCAGCCAGAATGCCGCCGCCCCACCGCTCGATCCGACCACCACGACCGGCGAACTCCCGCCCGGGCATCCCGCAGTAGAAGGAGGTGGCGCGAACGGCAGCGCGGCAGCCAGTTCCGCGCAGGCACAGGCCGCGATGGAAGCCGCCGACCGCACGCCGAAAAATTTCGATCTTCAGATGAACGCCGCCGCCGTCTTCTACCAACTCAACGACTTCAGCAAGGCCGCGCTTTACCTCCAGCGCGCGCTCGAAATCAAGCCGAAAGACGTTGACGCCCTGACGGCGATGGGCAACACCAAGTACGACACCGGCGATTTTACCGGCGCGGCCACCTATTACGAGCGCGCCCTCGCCATCGATCCGAAAAACGGCGACGTGCAGACCGATCTCGGCAACACCTATTTCCGCCGCACTCCGCCCGATTTCAAACGGGCCATCGCCGAATACCGCAAGACCATCTCTTTCAACCCCACCCACGAGAAAGCGCTCCAGAACATGGCCGCCGCCGCGCTCCAACTCGGAGACAAGGCGACGGCGAAAGAGGCGCTCGACAAACTCGCCGCCGTCAACGCGAACAATGAGTTTCTGCCGACCATGCGGACAGAGGTCGAAAAGCTTCCCTAACCTCCCGCGCACCGGGCTCGCCGTGATACCGCATTCGCTTAACAAGCAACCTGAACCACGGGCGTCACGGTATCCCGTTGCATCAGGGCAATACCATTTGCAGCCCGCTCTTAATCTTGCCGGTAGTGATCAAAAAGTAAGGCTCAAGGCTTTCGCCGCGTCAGCGGCGGTTGACTGTAGCCCGGCGTTTCAACGCCGGGGACGGGCGACATCTG
>JBOGOY010000399.1:0-4782 GCA_050748185.1 Pyrinomonadaceae bacterium | reverse complement strand
CGGTATTGAAGAGTTGGTGCGCGCTCCGTTCGTATTCCTGAACGGCCTGCGCGACGGAAGCCTGCCCGCCGAGTTTCAGGCCACGCTCGTCGGTTATCGCCTGCACTTCTTCAAGGAGACCGCGGAGTCCGGCTTCGGAACGGATGAGCGCGCGGCGTGCCCCCGAGGGGATCATCTGCTCGCGCATCGCGATGACCTGCGCGTCGATGTCGTCCCGCGCCGGCAGCTTGAACAGGCGCAACTCGTCGCGCGTCATGGCCCACAGGTACGAGTTATTTTCGCCGAGGCGGTAGGCCAACATCATGGTGTCGGCATCGAGCACCTGTTGCCGCACCTCTTCGAGACCGAGCGGCGCGGTGCGCGTCAGTTGCGCGTAGCGCGGGTTGCTCGTCCTGATCTGGTTTTCGATGCTGTTGTACTCGACGGTCAGCCGCTCAAGCTCGGCCTCAAGGTCGGCGACGGCCGGCCGCGGTTGTTGCGGCTGCGCCCCCTGTCCCGGCGTGGCCGGATTAGTGGAGAGCAACGTCTCGGCGATCTCCTGTTGACGCGCGAGGTTCACCCCCTTGCGTTCGAGCAATTGGGCGGGCACGCCCTCAGTTACTTCGGCTCGGGCGACGCCCAGCAATTCGAGCAGCGAGCGGGCGCGCCCCTGTTCGGAGATGCGAAAACCATCTGTCGCATAAGCGAGGGCTTGCCCTCCGAGCGGCCCCGCGTGGGCCGAAGTTTGTGACATCAGGGCCATCTCGGCGTAGGCCGCGGCCGCTTCGTCAAACACTTCGCGCGTCGTGGAGAGGAAGTGGGCGCGCGCTTCGTCCGCGCGCACGCTGCCTTCAAGCAGCGTCTCGATGGCGGCGAGCGAAGCGCGGTAAGCCTTGAGCGCCTCTTCCCTGTTCTTCGCCGCGCGCTGCGGATCGGATTCCTGCGCCGCCTGTGCCCACTGGCTCTTACCGACGCCGCGTAGCGCCCCCCAGACGAGTTCGGGCCGTCCGTCCTGACGCGCGCCCTCGGCGGCCTCCGTGTAGAACTTGAGGGCTTCGGCGTAACGCCCCTGCTTGAAGGCCACATCGCCGAGATTGGTGCGTGAAACGGCGCGGTAGAGCCGAGCCGCCGCAAGATTGCCGACCGGGCCTTTCGGGTCGGCCGCCGCGAGTACGTTCTGGAAGTTCTGGCGGGCTTCGCCGAGCCGTTGACCGTCGAAGTTCAGCCGGCCGAGCCCGAGTTGAGAGAGAGAGTAACTGTTAAAAAGGCTGTAGAGTCCGAGACACGCGGCGGCGCTCGCGGCGGCGCTCGCGGCCGAACCGGCGGCACTCGATGCGGCCTTCGCCGCTCCTTTCGCCTGCATCACGACTTTGTACGGGCCGGCCATCTGGGCCGGATCGACAATCTGTTCGAGCGTCTCGAAGCCTTTGGCCTTGACCACCAGCTTGAGCACCTTCCCGACGTGGATCGGGTTCATCACCGCACGCCCGATTTCGTCGGTGTCGTTGAAACACTCGCAATCGATCCCGTTGGGCCGCTTGGTGTTGAGCTTCGCCCGTGCCCCCTTCACCGGATTGCCGTCCTGATCGACCACACGCAAATCCATGCGCCCGATGCCGTCGAGACCCTTCGGCGCGTGCCCCATGTTCTGCGGCTGGGACGGGTTCGATCCGTTGTTGGACGACGAATCGACGCTGTTCGGGTTGAGCGCGGAGCAGGCGGCAAGCCCCGGCACAGCGAGGCTGACGGCGGCGAACGAGACGCCCATCGACTGCTGCCGATCCGAAGAACCATTACTGTCCCCCTGCGGCATTCCGCCCGCGCCCGGTTTCCGACTCTGATTTAGCATTTCGGCGAACGCGGCCTGTGATGCCGCCGCGTCGCCCGCGAGGTAGGCAGTTTCCCCGATCTTCGCGAGCAGCAGGTTGGCGCGCGGCAGATCGCCCAGCGCGCGGGCGCCCGACAGCGCGCTGCGGTAGCGCGTGATCGCCTCTTCGTACTGGCCCTGCCGCGTGTAAATGTCGCCCAGAGATTCTTCGGCGGCGGCGATGCCCGGCCGGGAGTTGGCGCGCGTGTACATTTCCAGCGCCGACTCGAAAAGCGGCAACGCCTGATCGGCGCGGTTGCGGCGCAGGAACCCACGGCCCTGCAACAGCGCGGCGTCCGCCTGCTTTACGTCGGTTTCGGCCGACGGCGCCACAGTCGCGGCGGCGGGGGTAGGGGGAATGATTGACAGGATGAGAAAGGCCGTGACGGCACAAGCCAAAAGCGGTCGAAAAACGACTGAACCGGACATTAAAACCTCCCGCGCGACAGCGGCCAATTGGAGAGGGTTAAGGCAAGTAGTTTGACGGGCTAAGGGAGACTCCGTGGGTCAAGGCTGACCAAGTTCTCACCCGCCCTCTAAGCCAACAGAATCTAACACACCTGACTCTCTCAACCAAACTGTAAGCTTAATCCTCAGGCCATTTTCATGTCGCGCCCTTGCATATTGACGAACTTTCAAATTGCGGCGGGTTGCGCCCCAATATTCGCGAAACGCAACCACATGGCAGCCGCCCCTTGTCCTTCAAAACACGGCCACGCCGATGGCCCGTGGAGCGCGCCGCGCCGGTGAGCGACGGTCAAGCAAGTGCGAGCGTACTAATCATGAACGCGGGAAACGGATGCCAATTGCATCACCAACATCAAGCCGCGCTGTCGGTGGCAGCGGGCGAGGAGGTTGAGGCGTGGATCTCCGACATTCCCCCGACACAAAAGCGAAGGGCGGGAATCACGCGACTCCCGCCCTTTGACTGTGTCTTTATTTTCGGAATGATTCTTACTCGTAGCGCAGACACTCGATCGGGTCCAGCCGCGAAGCCTTCATCGCCGGCCAGACGCCGAAGACGAGCCCGATGCCGATCGAAACCAGCAGCCCCGTCAACACCGCCCAAGAGGGGACCGTAGCCGGCAGTGACGGCACGAAGAACATCACGATCTGACTGACGCCGAATGAAAGCAGCACGCCGACGATGCCGCCAAAGAGCGTCAGGGTCATCGCCTCGTAGAGGAACTGGCTGACGATGTCGCGGCGGCGTGCGCCGATCGCCTTGCGGACGCCGATCTCCTGCGTCCGCTCGGTCACACTGACCAGCATGATGTTCATCACGCCGATGCCGCCGACCAATAGACCGATGCCGGAGAACGCGATCGCGATCAGGCCGACCATGCCGAAGATGCTGTCGAACTGACCGACGAAGGCGTCGGCCGTCTTGAGATCGAAGTCGTTCGGCTGAGCGAATTTGGTGGCGCGCCGCGTCCGCAGGATCTCTTCCACCTGATCGTAAGCGGCCTGCCTGAGGCCCGTCTTGGCCTGCACGATCAGCAGCAGGAACTTGCGCGCGGGCGCGACCTGCACGCTCGTGCGGTAGGGGACCAACACGGCGTTGTCCTCGTCGTTCTCGCCGAGGAAAGCGTTCTTGCGCTTCTCCAGCACGCCGACGATCTCCCAGACGTAGCCGCCCATCTTGACCTGTGTCCCGACGAGTCGATCGGGCTGATCGGGAAAGAGCGCCTGCGCCGCGTTGACGCCGAGCACGATCACGTTGCGGCGGTAGGCGTCGTCCTGCTCGGAGATGAAGCGGCCCTCTTTCAGGCGGACGTTGGTGATCTGCGCGTGGTTCGGGGTGACGCCTTGTGTGTTGCCGCGCCGGTAAGTCTTGCCGGTGCCGGTGACGATCGTGTCGTCGAACCCGCTGCCCCAGCCGCCGATGTTTGGCGCGACGAACGCCACCTCCTCGACCGCCGTCGCCTGCGCCCGGATGGCCTCGCCGTCCTCGGCCGTCAGCACTTTGCGCGCCCTCTCGTTCTGGTCGCGCTCGCCGACCGTGAGGCCCGTCGTTAAGTGGAAGGCGTAGATGTTGTTGGCTCCGTACTCTTCGACGATCTTGACGAGGCTGCCGCGCAGGCCCGTCAGCATCGCCGCGACGACGATCACCGTCATCACGCCGATGATGATCCCGAGCACCGTCAGGCCGCTGCGAAACTTGTGCGCCCGGATGCTGTCAAAGGCCATCGCCAGCACTTCGCGGGTCATGAACTTAAAGAGTCTCATAGCTTGGTTTAGTGACAAGTGATAGGTGACAGGCGACAGGAAAGAAATGGATTTGTCTTGTCACCTGTCACTTATCACTTGTCACCCTTTCAGGTTCGCGTGAGCGCGACGATCGGATCGAGGCGCGACGCCTTGAAGGCCGGGTAGATACCGGCGACGATGCCGATGACACTTGAGACGCCGATGGCGAGGACGACGTAGCCGGCCGTGACGGTCATCGTGATCGGCGTCAGCGACGTGATCAGCCACGAGGCGCCGATCGCCAGCAGCAGGCCGATGACGCCGCCGAGGGCGCACATCAGCGCCGACTCGATCAGAAATTGCAGCAGCACCTGCCGGCGCTGCGCGCCGAGCGCTTTGCGGAGGCCGATCTCGAAGGTGCGCTCGGTGACGGAGACGAGCATGATGTTCATCACCACGATGCCGCCGACGACCAGCGAGATGAGCGTGATCGGCGTGACGACGAGCGCGATCGCGCCGGTGAATTGATCGATCTGGCCGGTCAATTCTTCCGTGTTGACGAGGCCGAAGTCGTCCTCTTCGCTCCCGACCAGTTTGTGGTAGTTCCTCAGCGCCGTGCGCGCGTCCTCGATCGTTAACTGGAACTGTTCGGGCCGCGCGCCCTCGCCGTGCATCTGCATGTCCTGCGGGCGGCCGTAGAGGCGCGCGAAGGTGCTAACGGGGATGTAAACGTGCTTGTCCACGAG
>JBOGOY010000398.1:0-4782 GCA_050748185.1 Pyrinomonadaceae bacterium | reverse complement strand
CTCCTCGTCGGCGCGAATCTGCGCCTCCTCAAACACCACCCACACCCACCCCACCCGCACCAACATACCCCACCCCACGAACCCCACCCCCAACCCCAACACGATGGAGTTGAGCGCGAAGTTCCACGGCACGTCCGTGACGTTGATCGTCACCGGCACCCGCTGCACCGACGAGTCCACGACGAAGTTCACGCCGTACTGCTCGGTGATGTAGTTGAGGATGTCGCGCACGTCGGCGTTAACGACGTTCAAGTTGATTGGCTCGCCGACGAATCCGGGCCGGCCGTACTGCTGGCCCTGCTCCGACTGCGGCCCGGAGGCCGTGGGGCCGATGGGGGCAGCCGTCGTGATGCCGGGGGTCGGCGCGGGCGCGGCCGGCCGCTGCTGCTGCTGCTGATTCGGCGCGAGCGCGCCGGTGAGATGCGCGGCGTGGTTCTCGCCGGCGGTGTGGAGGTGGCCGGCGGCAGGCGGGATCCTGCTGCCGGGGTACGCCGGGACGGCGAAAGTGGCGACGAGCGAGAGGACGAGCGCGCCTCTCACGTTACTCGCCGCGCGTCTGGAAAATTTAGGAGCCATGGTTTCGTCCTTCGTAGATTGCCTGAAATCTTCGCCACACGCTAACGCTCGTCGAACTGCCGCTGTTGTCGCCAGTCCTCCCCAAGCGCGCGCCGCACAACGCGAACCTTCGAGGCTTAATTGAGTCAAGTTTTGCGCGCGCCGCCAATCAGGCACTCACGCCGCGCAGAGGTTTCAAAATCTTACTGTTGATTGGTGACGACGGCCGCCGCGGTGACGGCCGCTGCGCCCTTCGGCACTTCGTTGATGGGGGCGGCGGCGGCTTCCGTGGCAGGCTTGGTGGCGGCGGCGGGGGCACTGCTGCCGTCCGTGGTCAACTGGTCGGCGGTGCTCGGCTGTCTGAGCGGCTTGACCTCGACCGCCATCTCGCGGTGGCCGTCAACGAAGCGCGTCTCGCGGCGGAAGGTAAGACGGTTCTCTTCGATCGCGACGAGTTGGCCGTCATAGAAACTTTCGCCGGGGTAGATGGTGTAAGAGAGCTTGATCGGGGTGGCCTCGACCATCGCCGCGTAACCGCGCGGCGTGCGGAAGATGCCGACCACTTGAACCTCTTTGAGCAGCAGCGCCGTCGTCGGCTTGGGCGCGGGCGACTGTGCCATCATCGCGCGCTGCTTCATCTGCTTGTAAGCTTCGATCCGCGCTTTGATCGGGGGCGCTTCGACCACGCCGGGCGCTTTCTTCTCGACCTTCAGCTTCACCACGACCGGCTTCGGCTTGACGAAGGGATCGCGCCGCGTCGGCTTGTAGGACGTGCTCGCGCTCTGCGCCGCGGCCGTCGCGGCCCCGACGCCGCAGGTGAGCGCGAGTACGCCCGCGCCGGCCGACATCAGGCTGAATATCTTTTTGCTCTTCATCGTCTTCTCCATCACTCTTAATCCAGAAGTCAACACAGTGGTCAGCCGAAGACGCGCGCCCCGGCGGTTCCGAAGGTCGGTGGTTTATTTCGCTGGCGTCGCGGGCGTCGTGGCCGGCTTCTTAGCTTTCTTGTCCGTCTTGGCGGCCTCCGGCTCAGGCTCGGACTTCGCGGGCGAGACGTAGTAGGCGGTCATCAGGAACTGGCCGTCTACGGTGCGCCCGGTCTTCTGATCTTCGGTCTGCTTGATGTTGAAGTCCGTGATCGAGACGATGCGCTGGTACGCGGCCATCTGCGCGAAAAACTTGCCGAGCTTGTTGTAAGACCCGGAGACTTCGATCTCGATCGGCTTGCCCGAATAGAAGTCTTGCTGCACGTCGTCTTTCGGCGTAAAGCGGCGGACGGAGAGTTGGCCGCGCGCGCGATCCTGCAACCCTTGCAGCACGTTGGTCAGTTCGCGCTGTTCGGGCAGCAACACGACGAGTTCCTGATATTCAGCCTGCTTGCCGGCGTAAGCAGCGCGGAAATCGTTGATGCGCTGCGACGCGACCTGAGCCTTGGCGTTGGCCTGCTGCAACTGTTCGATCTGGGTGTTCAGTTCGGCCGTCTGATCGCGCGTTCCCTTCGTCACGAAGTACCAGAAGCCGGCGTAGAGCACGGCGGCCACGAGCCCGAAGACGAGAAGCTGCAAGTGCCATGGCTTGTCGAATAGATTTGACTTTGTATTCATCGTCGTCACGTTCCTTGTGAAGCTGAGGCTGGGGCTCTCAGGCTGGCGGGCTTATCGCTGCTGCGCCACTTGCTGCGGTGACTGGGCGCCGGCGGCGTTGCCGTTCGGTTCGGCGGGCGGGGTCGGCGGGTTGTACTTGCACTTGACCGTGAAACCGACCGTCTCGATCTTGACTTCCTTCTCGTCGGGCGAAGTCGTCTTGGCCGAGGCTTCGGTGTCCATCGTCTTGCGTTGCGTCTCGATGCTGACATCTGTGAACAGGCCCGAGGAGAATTCGAGGCTGCGCCCGAACTGCGTTACGGCCGCTTCGTTCGGCGAGTCGCCTGTGATGGTCAGCATCCCGTCCTTCCGCTCGATGCCGACGAGGTGAAAGTTCGGCAGCGCGGGCAGCCGCTCGTTGATCGAGGAGAGCACCGCGACCGGACCTTCCTGCGAGGCGCGCAGCGTCTTAATCATGTCGATGCGCGTCTGCACGTCTTTCGTCTTCTTTTCGAGATCGGCGATCTCCTTCTTCACCAACTCCATCTGCCGCGCCGTCTCCTGCTCCTGCTTCAGCTTCTCCTGCGCGGCCTTGTGTGAAGAACTGGCGCTCAGATAGTCGAAGCCCATCGCGAGCACGGCGAGCGCGGCGACTACGATCAGTATCATCTTACCCTGCGTCCGCGGGTTAGCGACGCGGGTCTCGATCGCGGCGACGCTGCCTTGGCTGCGGTCGGTGACGGATTCCAGTAGGTTGACCTTGATCATTTAAGCGTCCACTCCTCTCAAAGCAAGTCCGACGGCGACGGCCATCTCCGGCATCACGCCGCGGATGAAGTCGGCGTCGAAGCGGCGCGCATCCACCTTGATCCGGCGGAACGGATCGAAGCGCTCGACCGGCATGTTGAAGCGTTGCGCGAGACACTCGACGAAACCCAACAGCTTCGAGCACCCGCCCGAGATGAAAATTTTCTGCACCGCGCCCTGTCCGTCCTCGGAGGTCGCGCGGTAGAAGTCGAAGGTTTTTTGCACTTCGAGGGCGAGCAGGTCGGAGACGTTCTCGACGAAGGCGGCGAGGTCCGCCGCCGGGCGCTCTTCCGGCTGTTCCCGCTCGGGCAGTTGGCCCCCGCGTTTCACAGCCTCGGCCTCCTCGAACGTCAGTCCCAACTCTTTCTGGAGCATTGCGGTGAACTGGTTCCCACCGAGCGAGATGTCACGCGTGAAGACGCTCTTGGTCCCCTGCAGGATGTTGATGTTCATCGTCGCGGCCCCGATGTTCAGGAGCGAAACCGTTTCCTGCGGCTGGGGCTCGTAGTTGACTTCATAGCAGTTCTGGAGGGCGAAAGCGTCCACGTCGATGATCGCCGGTTGCTTGCCCGCGAGTTGGATGGCCTGCTTGATGTTGGCGACGAAGTCGCGCTTGCAGGCGGCCATTAAAACGTGCAGCGAATCTTGGCTGGAGCCGACGACTTGGTAGTCGAGGTTCACGTCGGCGATGTCGAAGGGGATGTGCTCCTCCGCGTGCCAGTCGATTGACTCTTCCAGTTCTTCCTTACTCATCGGCGGGACGATGATGTTCTTGACGATCACCGAGCCGCCACTGACGCCGGCCGCCACCCGGTTAGTCTTGAACTGGCGCGTCTGGAAGAGCGAGGCGATGACGTTTGAGACGTCGTTCAGTTCCATGATCTGGCCGTCGACCACGGTGTCGGATTGCAGCGCTTCGTGGCCGAGGTTGGCGAGCGTCAGGCTGCCGGGTTTGCCCTGCAGTTCGACCGCTTTGACCGAGCTGGAGCCGATGTCCAAACCGACGAGACCTTTGGCCGATTTATTTCTTTTGAACATAATTTCAATTGTTCCTCGAAACGGATTTGAGTTTGCGGCGGTTGGTGCGGCGGAGCCGGGCGCGAATGCGGCGCGCTCTGAGACGAAGCTGGCGTGCGGCGTCGGCACTCATGGCATGGCGCCCCTGAGGTTTGGTCTGGCAGTTTGGTGTATTGGGGTGCATGTCTTTAGACGTGGCGAACCCGCTAGGACGGATTCTGGCGGCGGCGCATAACACAATCGCGTCGAAGCCATAAACTGAAAGCACAAGGAAATAAGGTAGGTGCAATAGGTGGCAGCGTGACGCTCAAGGCGGCTCTGTCAGGAACCGCGAACGCCAAACCCCACTTCGGCAGCCCGGCTGAGTCGGCCGCAAGCGTAAACTGGCGACAAATGACTCCCGTGGCTTTGCGACCCCCGCTCGCGCGAGGTGTGCCCTTTCGGTCGAGTTTCAGGCTCCCCTAGCGCCAACGGCGCGCCGGGAACCTTCGCACGCTCTCCAAAGAACTGATCGGTCAAATGCGGGCAATCTGATAGGTCAAGTTAATGCAACTTGACCACGTAAAGAACTATACCCCACCGGTTAAATGCGTGTCAACCACATTTTTGCAATGTTTAAACAGCGAATTTTGAACGATTTACGGTAGATATTTGGGCGTCATTCGATAGGTTTCTGGAAACGGGGCTGAGACTTCCAATTTATGTGGAAACTGCCAGCAGGTTGGAGGGTGTAAATTCTTTTGTGTAAATGACCGCCGCCTTCGCTCCGCTCGGCTGCCGCAGCGAGAAGGGCAACATGAAGCCGGTCAAAGTTTTAGCC
>JBOGOY010000397.1:0-4782 GCA_050748185.1 Pyrinomonadaceae bacterium | reverse complement strand
GGCGTAAATGGCGCGAGGCAAACAATTCTTCGTAACGCTCGGCGGCGCGCCGCCCCGCAGCGTCGGGGTCGAGCGCGGCGACAATACGAAAGCGGCCCAGCGGCGCGAGCCACTCGTCTTTCATGCCGCCCGCGCCGACGAGGCCCACCGCGTTGAAGCCGTTCGCCAGCAGCGTCAACGTGTCCGTGAAGCCTTCAACTAAATACACGACCGCGTCGCTCGTCAGGGCGTCAAGTGAGTCCACGTTGTAGAGGGAAGGGACGCCGCCGCGCAGGTTGTGCCACCGGGGCTCGACGCCGGCGGCGGTGGTGCGGGCCTGCAAGTAGGCGGCGCGCCCCTCGACGTAGAACGGGAACAGCAGCCGGTGGCGGTAGAACGTGAGGTGCGCGCGGCGGTTGAAGAGCCCGCTGCGCCGCAACTCCTCCGGCGGGAACGCCGTCTGCATCCGCCGCATCACGCGGCGATAGGCGCGGCGCGGGAAGTACGTGACGCCGGCCCGCTCGATGGTGTGACGATCGATGCCGCGCCGGTTTAAGTAGTGGACACCTTCGGCTTGATCTTCGCGGCGACACACGTCGAGGAACATCTCGCAGATCGCGCAGACACGCTCCGCCGGAAGCGGCTTGTCGTCGCCTTCATCTGCCCCGCTCTGATTTTCGACTGGGCCACCGCTGCCGCCGGCGTCGTCGGGGGCGGCGCGCGCGGCGAGCGTGTGACCAGAGCCGGCCTTCGCGCCGATGCCGAGATCGCGCGCCATCTCCAGCACCGCACGGCTGAAGGAGACGCCGTGCATCAGTTCGTAAAAACGGATCGCGTCGCCGCCCTCTTCACGCGAGAAGCAGTGGAACAATCCGCGCGTGAGATCGACGGAGAGCGTGCGACTGCCCTTGCCGCTGTGCGCGTGCGAAGGGATCGGACAATGGGTGTGCAGGCGCGCGCCGGAATGGGTTTGATGGCCGGAACAGCAGTAGTGCCGGAAGAAAGATCGGTAGTCGATGACGCGCTTCACCTCGTCGCGCAATTCGCGCAAGCGTTCCCGGTGTGGGCGTTCATCAGCCATGCGTCACGTCGGCGAGGTGGGGATAGCGAGAAAGATGTCTTGATCCGCGCTTATCTGCGTTCATCCATGATTGATTTTTTATCACGGCTCGTCTCGGCAGAGCCGTCACTTGAATTAAACCGCGCGGCGGCGGCGGCGCGTCCCGCGTCTGCGGGTTGGCGCTCGCGGTACTCGGCCCACAAGCGCGAGACCTTCAGGCGATACTCGACCAGTTCGCGGCTGACGTTGAAGTGGCGCGCCAACTCGGCCGACGACTTGCCCGCGCGCAGGAAACGGCGGAGCGCCGCGTAGGGGACCAATGCCGCCGCGCCGACGGCGTAGGCTGCCTCCTCGTCCTCGTCGTTGTAGTCCCGCGCGACCGTCTTGCCCTGCTTGTTCTGCGCCACGATCGAGAGCCGGTTCGCTTTGTGGCCGAGGAAGACGTGGCAGACTTCCTCCATCAACGTCGCGTTGTTGCGCTGCGCCCCGTGACGCGGGTTCAGAATCACCAGCCGCCACCCGTTCCGCAGCGGCCGCGAGCAGGTGCCGCCTGACCACGCATTCGCCCCCACGCCCAGCAGGTGTTCCCGCGTCTCCGCCGACAATCCCTCGATCTGTTCGAAGTCCACCACCATCAACTTCGCGTACATCGCCAGCGCGAACGGATCGAGCCGCTCGTCGTCGCGCCTGAGGCCCGCGAAATCGCGCAGGCCGAGGGCACGCAACTCGTACCACCTTCCCTTGAATGTCGGCGGCAATTTCGAGCGATCCACGATCTAACCACTCCTTTCAGGGTGACTGCGCCCGTGCGGCTTAAAGGCACGTCGAGCTAAGCCGACTTCTCCCACTCGTCAGCCGTGATTTCACGACCGACGATCACTTCAACCTCGCGTAACATCACCCGAAGCTGAGGCACGGAGTATTCAGCATTTGGGGGAATCGTGAGTCGGTGCTGACCGTACACCATGAACTGATGTTTCGCGCCAGAGTACAATCCATCAAAGCCGAGCCGCCGCAACCGCCGCACAAACTCTGCGCGCTTACACGGATTCCAGCGACTCATAGGCAGGCTCCCGGTTCAGATCGATGTCGCCAATAACCGGCAACTGATGACACAGCTTCAACCCCAGCCACAGCCAGTCTTCCAACGTGGAACGCAACTCTTCTTCACACACTCTCAGCGTCGCGCCGAACGAGATGACGCCCGGACAGTTCGCGATTCGTCCGGCGAAAGTACCATCCTCTAGTTTGTCATACTCGGCTCGGGCCATTGCCTGATCCAAATACTCGCTCAAAATGTTCTGCACGCCCATCACATCACCTCGGAAGCCGGTAACTACTTAATCCCGCTTTAACGGGATGGTAAAGCAATAACCCACCGACGCCACCTTCGCCCGACGCCATTCTACAAACTTTTCCCGCACACCTAAAGATATAGGCGCTCGACCACAAGGGGCGAGCGCCTAGTTAAGTCCAACCTCTTGAAGTTTCTTACTTACTTCCGCTTGCCACGCCCGCGCGTCTCGGTCGCGCCGGGGTGACTGAACTGCGAGTAGGCGACGCGGAACAGTTCCGAGAGGGCGGCAGCGGTTTCGGGCGAGAGGTTCCGGTCGGCGCGCAGGTGCGCTTCGACGATGGCCGGGGTGGACTCCTGCGGGAAATAGATGACCGCCTTCGAGCCATCGGCGTCCGTCTGCCGGCCGCTCATGACGCGCTCCATCGGCATGTCGAGCCAAGCGGTAAGACGCGCGATGTTGTCGGCGTCGGGCTTGCCCGTGCCGTTCTCGATGCGCGAGAGCGTCGAGGCCGAAACCCCGGTCTCGTCCGCCACGTCGCGCAGGCTGAGACCCGCGTCCTCGCGCTTGCGCCTCAGCGCCCGCCCCAATTCCGCTGTGTTTACTAATGATTTTGCTTGTGCCATGTGTGGCCTCCTTCTTCGCGCTCGTTAATCCGGCGCCAGACCGCTTCAGGCCGGCCTCTGTCGGGCACGACCTTCGGACTCAGACCATAGCACAAGAAAATCCCAGATGCAAGATGCTGTTTTATGCTTGCAACAAACGGAGAGCCGTGGTACATTGTTTCACGGATGAAACAGAGCGGGCCGCAGCAGTAATCAAGCGCGTCCCGCGGGAAGGGTTAAGAAAACGGCGTGAGCGACTTTATCTGGGAGACATTCGACAGCCTGTTCAAGACGGTTCACCGGCAGGGACGCCGGATGGACGAGTTGGAATCGCGCATCGTCGATCTCGAACGGCGACTGGCCGAGCGCGCTGCCGCGTCATCGCAGCAGCCAAAGTCGGTGCAGGCCACAACAGTGAGCGAGATGCCCGCCGAGCGCGCCGCCTGAAGAAGTTTTTTTTGGAGGATGTGAGAGATGCCCACAACAACAACAGCAGCAGCAGCCCACAACACGGATCGGAAAGCGGTCATGCGCGACAAGCGCGCGCAGGGGATCGCCGCGATGGGCCTCGTCAACCGCGAAGGCGACCGCTTTCGCGTGACGACGCCCAGTTTGCGCGGCCGCCGCTCGACCTACGAAGTCTGGCGCGATGACGCAGGCAAGGTGCGCTGTTCCTGCCTCGAATTCGAGGAGGCGGCGGCGCGCGGTGGCGACGCCGCCACCACCACCATCACGTTCCGTTGCGAGCACATCCTCGCGGTCAAGCACGCGCTGGTGCAAAAGAATTCCGAGCCCGTGACTAAGCAGGGTGAGCTACAACAGACGCCCGCCGCAGGCGCGGCCGAGGCGAGTCCTCCGGCGGAAACGCCCAACACCACAGACGAAACCGCAGCCGAGAAGCAGGCGGGCCGGCAGTCAGAGCCCGCGCGCTTCGGACGGGAGACGCAAGAGTCGGAAGGGACAGCGACGATTGAACCCGTCGCCTTCCCCGCCCCGACACTGGCGCTCGCGGAAGACACAGACATAGAGGAGCAATTCGAGATGAACGGACAACATGCATTCAACGCGCCGGAAGCGCCGGAGCAGGATTTGGATTTCGTCACCGCCGAGGAGCACGCAGCGCTGCATAACGGTGGCGGCAGCGGCGCGCCGGTCGTGCCGCTCGCGTTCACCAACACGCTGAGGCAGTTGCGCCAGCCGATCGATCCCAAGCTCGTCAAGACGCGCGAGGGCTGGCGGGATCGCAACGGCCAGACGCACATGGTCGAGTACGTCGAATGGCACACAGTAGCCGACTTGCTCGACCGCGTGGCGCCCGCATGGTCCCATTCGGTACGCGGCATCGTGCAGATCGGCGACATGGTGGCCGTCACCGCCGCGATTACGATCAACGGGGTGACGCGCGAAGGCGTTGGCACCGGCACGGCCGACAACGAGACCGGCATCAAGAAGGCCGAGCACGACGCCTTGAAGCGCGCGGCCATCAAGTTCGGCATCGCGCGCGAGTTGTACCAGCGCGAGTCGGAAGTGATCGAACAGACCGGCTCGGTTCCGCAAAGTGAGTTTCCGCGCGACCCCTTGGCGAAGTCCATGTCAGACCTCGTCACGCCGAAGCAGCTCGGCATGATCCGCGCGCTCGCACGCGAGGCGGGCGTGGATGTCGAAGAAGAATGCCAGGCTGTGCTTCGCTGCCGCACCGAAGAGTTGTCGAAGAAGGCCGCATCATCCTTCATTGACCACTTGAAGAACTCGCAGCAGCAACAGCAGGGCGAGCAGCAACACCCGATGCGCCGCGCGAGCTAAGCGCGTAACGAGGAGGAGCAACGGGGTCGCGGCGAGACGG
>JBOGOY010000396.1:0-4791 GCA_050748185.1 Pyrinomonadaceae bacterium | reverse complement strand
ATGGGGGCAACTTGCCCGCTGACCGTTTCGCCTCTTCCCCTTTTTAACCTTTTGAACCCTCTTCCTTCGCTATGGTCTGCGAGGTCTGGCCGGCGCGCGACCACCTTCGGATTTGGCGAAATAGCCTTGGCGATAGGTAAGTCGCAGCTTTTCCTTTTGCAGTTCGGGGGGGGTGATCTCGAGCTTGACCTGCCGGTATGCGCCGTCTTTGGCCTTGTTAGTCGGCGAGTAAGCGACGAGATATTGCGAGCGCAACTCCTGTTGAATCTGCTGGAAGGCGGCGCGCAGGTCCGACTCGCTCTTCGGGAAATAGGCGCGGCCGCCGGTGCGCTCCGAGAGCTTGCGTAAGCTGTCTTGTTCGACGCCGCCGAAGTAAGCGTCGCCGATGCCGACGGAGTAGATCACCGTGTCGGCCTTGAGCGCGCTGTCGATCGCCTCCTGCATTTTCAATTGGCTGCTGGTGTCCACGCCGTCGGAGAGGAGGATGATCGCGCGGCGTGTCTTGTCCGATGTTTCCGAGAGCACTTCGTTGCTCGTCACGTAGATGGCGTCCCAGATGGCGGTCGAGCCGGCGCGCGACTGGTTGTCGCCGGAGATGGGCGGCGTGCCCGCGCCGCCGGTGACGACTTGGCCGTTGCCGACGTAGCCCGAAGGCGGCACAAATTCCACCTGATCGATGGCGCGGCGGACGCGCTGGATGCTGCCGGTCAGTCCCTGTTCGAGTTGCGTGTCGCCGGTGAAAGAGATGACGGCGACCTCGTCTTTGCTCGGGCGGATGACCGCATCGATGAAAGTGCGCGCGGCGTTCTTCTCGTCGGGCAGCGTCCGCTCCTGCGAGATGCTGGTGTCCACCAACAGCGCGAGCGAGAGAGGCCGGTCGGTCTCGCGCTGGAAAGTCGAGATCTGCTGCGGCACGCCGTCCTCGAACAAGCGGAGGTCTTCCTGTTTGAGCGTCGTGATGAATCGCTTGTTTCGGTCTACGGCGGTCAGCAGGATCGTGGTTAGATCGGTTTCGACGCGCACCACGTCGTCTTCGTCCAACACCGTTACGTCGTCGTCAACGCGCTTCGGCGTCGCCGCTGGGGCGGGCGTCGGCTGCACGGCCACCTGCTTTTGCTGCTGCTCGGCTAACTCGTCCGTTGTGCGCCGCGGGCGGCTCGCCGGCTGCGGTTGCGCGCGCACGACGGCGACCCGCGCGCCGCCTGCCGCCGCCGAGAATGCGATTGCGGCGACCAAGAGCGCCAGAGCCAGAGTTCGCCAGAACTGTGTGCGTTTGTACTTCATGATCGATAAATGGTGAAAAGTAAACGGTGAACAATGAGAAACTGCTGTTCTCCAACGAGCCTTCACGGTTGACTGTTCACTGTTCTTTGGCCGGCGTATAGCTGCGGCGTGTGACGACCTTCATGCCGTCGCGCTTGTTGACGAGGCGGACTTCGATTTTACGCTCGCGCCCGTCGTATTCCGTGTTCGTCGGACGATAGGTGACGATGTACTGCGAGCGTAACTCGCGCGCCACTTTCGTGAACGAGCGCTCCAACGCCAGCACGTCGCCGGTAAAGAAAGCGCGCCCGCCCGTCTCTTCGCAGAGTTGTTGCAGCACGCGATCCTCCGAGTCTTTGACCGTTCCGGCTTCGACGCCCGGCACACTCGATCCGGCAAACCCGCCTTTGGTCGAAATGGCGTAGATGATCGTCTCGGTCTGCTGCGCGATGGCGATCGCTTCAGAGAGGCGCGCGCGGCTGTAGGTGTCGTCGCCGTCAGTGATGACGACGACGACGCGCCGCCCTGCGACGCCGCGCATCTTCTGATCGCAGAACTGCCAGACGGCGTCGTAGAGCGAGGTGTGCGAGCCGGGCTTTTTGACCGTGTCGATCGCCTTGTCGAGCAAGTCCTGTCTCTCGGTGAAGTCCTGCAAGAGACGCACCTCGTCGTCGAAGGTAACGAAGGCGACTTTATCTTTCCGCAGGCGCATTACCGTGTAGATGAAATCCTTCGCGGCCTGCTTTTCAAACTGGAGCTTGCCGGCGGTCGATGACGAAGTGTCCATCAGCACGCCGACGTAGATCGGCAGCCGCTCTTGCTCGTCGATGAAGCCCTTGATCTGCTGCGGGTGCTTGTCTTCAAAGACTTGGAAATCCCCGAGGGTCAGTCCCGCGACCGGCTGCTCTTTCTTGTCGAGCACGGTGATCGGCAGGCGCACCTCGCGCGTGGTGACGATGATCTGGCCGCTGCGATCTTCTTCGAGCGGCGTCGGACTGGGGGCGGGGCGCTGCTGCGGTTGTTGTTGTTGGGCCGAAACGCTCGGCGCGCCGGGGCCGGCCAAGTCGAGGGCGAACGACGCCGCTACCAAAAGACAAAAGTGAAACGCGATTCTCTTCATGATGCGAAAACTGAAAAATGTTGAAAGCGCGGGCCTGAAGCGGCACGCAATCTGAACACCGCTCGTTCGATGCCCAATTAACTCTACGTCGTTGCCTTTCAAGCATTAAGGTGAACGGCTCGGAAGTATATCAACCGGCAGGTTCCAGCGCACTGAGCAGTCGCGCCAAATCGTCAGGCAGCGGCGCTTCAAACTTCATCCATTCGCCCGTCCGCGGGTGGAAAAAGCCGAGCCGCGCGGCGTGCAGAAACTGCCGGCCGAGGGCCGCGACGGCGGCGCGCACGGTCGGATCAGGCACGGTCTGATCGCGCCCCGTCCCGTACACCTCGTCGCCGACGACCGGGTGTTTCAGCCACGTGAGGTGGACGCGAATCTGGTGCGTGCGGCCGGTCTTGATCTCCACGTCGAGCAGCGTGAAGCGCGTGAAGCGTTGCCGCACGCGAAAGATGGAGAGCGCGTGCCGCCCGCCGCGCACCACGGCCATCCGCGTCCGGTGGCGCGGGTCACGGCCGATGGGTTCTTCGATGTGCCCTTTGTCTTCGCGCACGACGCCGTGGACCAGCGCGACGTAAGACTTGAAGACCTTGCGCTCGCGAAACTGGTCCATCAAATGCTCGTGCGCCTGTTCGGTCTTGGCGACGACGACGAGGCCAGAGGTGTCGCGGTCGAGGCGGTGAACGATGCCGGGGCGGACGCTGGATTGCGAATTGCGGATTGCGGATGCTTCGATTGCGGATTGCGGATTGCGGATTGCGGCTTGGTCGGAAGCAGGCAGTTCGCCAGCGACGGGCGGGATATATTGGCGCGTTTCGTCAGCTCGTGAATCCGCAATCCGCAATCCGCAATCCGCAATGTGGTCGTCCGCCATCCGCAATTGAGGAGTCCGCAATCGGTAGGCGAGCGCGTTGGCGAGCGTGCCTTGCGGGACGCCGGCCGCCGGGTGGACGACCATTCCGGCCGGCTTGTTGACGACGACGACCGCTTCGTCTTCAAACACGATGTCGAGCGGAATGTCTTCAGGGACCAGATGGCTGATCGGCGGCGCGGGCGGTTCGAGTTCGATCGTCTCGCCGTCGCGCAATTTGTAGGAGCCTTTCTCGGCAGCGCGGCCGTCGATCAACACCTCGCCGTCTTCGATCCACTGTTTGAGGCGCGTGCGGCTGACATGTGAAAGTCTGGCGGCGATATAGGCATCGAGGCGTGTGCCGGTATCCGCCGGTTCGACGGCGAAGGTGAGCGTTTCCGCTTCCGGCATCGCCACGGCTTCGGGTTGAGTTGTGTCGTTCATGCGGATGGAGAAATTGCTAAGTCGCCCGCGCCGCCGAAACCGCCGCGCGGTTGACGCCGGCCCGCGCCGCGCGTCGCCAGCGTATGACGAGTATGGCGAGGCTCAGGACGAAGACCGCGAGGCTGATCAGTTGCGAAGTAGAGAGCCCGGTCAGCGTCGTCAGTCCCAAGATGTCGCCGCGCGGGTCGTCGCGGAAGAACTCGATCAGGAAGCGCGCCGCCCCGTAGAGCACGCCGTAAGTGAGGATCACCTGCCCGTTGAACTTCCGGCGGCGGTGGAGCCAGATGAGCAACGCGAAGAAGGCGAGTGCCGAAAACGACTCGTAGAGTTGCGTCGGGTGCAGGTGCGCGTCGATGGGGACGCCCGTGATCTCGTGGCCGAGTTCGGTGAATTTCACGCCCCACGGCAACGCGGTCGGCTTGCCCCAGCAGCAGCCGGCGGCGAAACAGCCCTGCCGCCCGATAGCCTGTCCCAACGCGATGCCCGGCGCGAAGGCGTCGGCCGTCTGCCACCACGGCAGCCCGTAACGTTTAATGAGCACGTAGCCGGTTGCGACCGCTCCGATGAAACCGCCGTAGAAGACGCCGCCCGAGCGCAGAAAGTCGAGCGAGAGCAGCCGCCACGGCTCCGTGCGATATTCCGGTTCGGCGAACAGCAGCAACACTTTCGAGCCGACGATCGCCGCAAGCAGCATCCACAGGCCGAGGTCGTAGACGCGCTCGCGCGGCAACCCGTCGCGCTGTGCCAGCCGCGCCGCGACCACGAGCGCCGCGAGGAAGGCCAGCGCCAGCAGCACGCCGTAGGTGTTGATGGGGAAGTTGCCGATGCGGAACAGTTCAGGAAACATGTCGCAGTAGTCAGTAGCCAGTAGTCGGTAGTCGGTAGAAGCACCTGACGAAAGCCGCGCTTGCGGCAGTCGTTGTAATTAGATGCTGGCTACTGGCTACTGGCTACTGGCTACTTCTTTTCGCTTTCTGCCTTCGAGCAGCAGGTCGAGCGCCAAGAGTCCCGCGCCCATGCAGATGCTGGCGTCGGCGACGTTGAACGTGGGCCAGTAATAATCGCCGGCGTGCATCACGATGAAGTCGATGACGTGGCCGAGGCGCGCGCGGTCCAAGAG
>JBOGOY010000395.1:0-4802 GCA_050748185.1 Pyrinomonadaceae bacterium | reverse complement strand
CCCTGATTACGAATTCAGGACGCTGGACGCGATTGCGCGCGCGCAGCGCCAGACGCCGGTCGAGATGTACCGGCGAATCGTCAAAGACGGCGGAGCAACTATCGTGTGTCGCTCGATGCAGGAAGAAGACATCCGCGCGTTTTATGCACAGCCGTGGGTGATGGTGTCGAGCGACGGCGGCATCGGTATACCTCACCCGCGAGCGGCAGGCGCTTACCCGCGCGTACTCGGTCGCTACGTGCGCGAGCAGCGTTGGCTGAAACTGGAAGAAGCTATTCGCAAGATGACCTCGCTTCCCGCCGCCCGGCTGGGATTGAAAGACAGAGGCACGATTCGCCGAGGGATGAAAGCCGATCTGGTGCTGTTCGATGCAGAGCGAATCATCGACCGCTCAACTTTTAAGGAGCCGGGACTGATTGCCAGCGGAGTCAGCCGCGTGTTCATCAACGGCGTTGGGGTGTGGAGCGACGGCGCGGTGACGGGCAATAAACCCGGTCGGGTGCTGCGACATGGGCCGGGTCGAAATCGGCGCGCGCGCAGATGAAGAGTTCGGCCGCACAGGTAATCTCTCAACTGAGAGAGAGCGATCACTCAAGGAGACTTGCGATGGAGCAGAAATCTTTTCGCGCAAGATTGGCGCTGGCAAAGCTGCTCATTTTAATGCTCAGTTGCCTGACGCTGGCGAATGCGCCGCAGACCGACAAGCCCCCGGCTGAGATCACTAAGAAAGTTGATGCGTTGTTCGCTCAGTATGACAAGCCGAATTCGCCGGGGTGTGCGCTCGGCGTGATCCGCGACGGGCGACTCATCTACGCGCGCGGCTACGGTCTCGCCAATCTGGAACATAACATCCCGATTTCTTCCAAGACGGTCTTCGACATTGGCTCGACCTCCAAACAGTTCGCGGCGGCGAGCATCCTGCTGCTCGCGCAACAAGGAAAGCTCTCGCTCGACGACGACATCCGCAAACTCATCCCCGAGATTCCCGCTTACGATCAAAAAATTACGATTCGCCATCTGCTTCATCACACCAGCGGGCTGAGGGATTATCTGACGTTGATGTCTCTGGTCGGCACGGACTTCAGCGGCGTCACGACGGATACGGACGCACTGAGATTGCTGACCCGACAAAAAGAAATCAATTTCTCGCCGGGAGCCGAGCACCTCTACAGTAACTCCGGCTATTTTCTGCTGTCGGTGATCGTCCACCGTGCAAGCGGCAAACGCTTGCGCGAGTTCGCGCACGAGCAGATCTTCGCCCCCCTCGGCATGCAGCACACGCATTTTCACGACGACCACACGATGATCGTCCCGCTGCGCGCGACCGGCTATGCGCCGAAGGAGAACGGAGAGTTTGGCATCGAGATGTCGAACTTTGAGCAGACGGGCGACGGGGCCGTGATGACGACCATCGAAGATTTGCTGCTCTGGGATCAGAACTTCTACCAACCCAAAGTGGGCGGGCGTGAACTGCTCGACTTGTTCCTGATTCAGGGCAAGCTCAATAGCGGAGAGCAGTTGAAATACGCTTCCGGTCTTTTCGTCGGAGAACACAGGGGGTTGAAGATGGTCAGCCACGGCGGCGCGTGGGCGGGCTACCGGGCTGATCTGATCCGTTTCCCCACAGAGCGATTTTCGGTGGCGTGCCTCTGCAACGTCGGGGCCAGTAATCCGAGCCAGTTGGCGACACAAGTCGCGGAGATATATTTGTCAGATCGACTTAAGCCGGAGAACCCATCATCCGCCTCCGCCTCCGCCGCGCCAGCGAGTCCCGTCAAACTCTCCCCACAGGAACTGGCTCGGAAAACCGGCGACTTCCGTGACCAAGCGACCGGCGCGCTCTGGAAAGTGACGGCGGCAGCCGACGGCAATCTCGTGGTGGATGCTTCAGTCATCACTTTTCAAGCCGTCCCAATCAGTCACACACAGTTTCGCGCGGTGAATGCGCCGGCCAACATCAACATCAACTTCGACAACGCCGAGCCGGGAAAACCTCTGTTAATGCGCGTGCAGATTGAGACGGGCAAGCCGATGGTGTTTGAGGCGATCTCGCCGCCCGTGCTGACTCCGGCGCAGTTGGCCGAATACGTCGGAGATTATGACAGCGATGAGTTGCAGGCGCTGTACCGGGTCGCGCTGGAAGACGGCAAGCTGTTTCTTCGATTGGCAAACAAAGACACTGAATGGTCGAAGAAACCCTTACAACCATCGCTCAGGGATGCGTTCAGCGTGGGCGGCTTAAGTCTCAACTTCGTGCGTGACGGGCAGGGTAATATTTCTTACTTCACAGTGAATGCCGGGAGAGTCAAGAACATAAAGTTTTTGAGAAGATGATTCTTCTCAGTTAAGGGGTTGCGGCAAACGACAGCGAAACAGGCGAAGGCAGACCGGGAGGAACACATGTCGGCCAGAAACGAGTTGGATGGTCAGGATGGGGATCACAGACAGACTTCACCCACGTCTCTTGAGGTCCGCTTCGCTCAATCACAACTGAGCCGCAGCCGCCGTCAACTGATCAGAGCAATTTTAGATAAACACGAGGAGACCTTCTTTCTTTCGTCTCGCGAAATGGCGAAGCGTTACAACGTTGACGCCGCCACCATCGTGCGCGCCGTTCAGGCATTAGGCTACGAGCACTTCGCGGACTTCACCGCGGACCTGCGCCAACATTTCGTCAAGCAAATCACGCCATATACAGTGCTCAAGGCTGCCACCCGAGAGAAACGAAGTGTGACCGACCGGGTTCGTCATTCCGTGGAAAGAGATACAGAGAGTTTGAGCGTGCTGAGATCGAGCCTTGAAGCGGATCGGGTCGTGGAGTTGGCGAAGAGCATCCATCGCGCGCGGCGCATTCTAGTGGTCGGGGTCGATCTGGCAGCTTCGCTCGCATGGTTTCTGGCTTATAGCTTGATGCCGCTCGGATTCGATGCCGAAGCGCCGGTCGGGAGCACCGGGAACCTGCAACACAAGATTGATGTGTTGACCGGCAAAGATTTGCTGATTGCCATCAGCTTCGGGCGGGGGCTGAGAGAGACGGTCGAATCGGTCCTCAGGGCGCGTGCGCTGGGCGTGCCGACCTTCGGCATTACCGACAGCGCGACCACCCCGATCGCGATGCACTGCGACGCTTATCTGGTGGCGTCCACCAGCAGCCCTTCTTTCACCGGCTCATACGTGGCTCCGATGGCGCTCATCAACACTATCACGGTCGCCAGCGCTCACCTCCAACCCAAGCGCGCGCTCGATCTGCTGGGCCGCACCGAAGAGGAGTACAGAACCGGAGCGCGCTGGTATCAGGAGCCTCAGAGTCGCGCCAAGTCGGGAAGCGATGGAGGGCAGAGAGCAGACGGCGCGCAGGCGAGCGAGCGCCGGAAAAAATAGTGCTCTCCTCAAAAGTGACGGGTAAATGGTGACAGGTGACAAGAGCAGAAAGTGAATAGTGACAAATGACAAGTGACAGGAAGAAAACATCTCTGACTTGTCACTCGGTCACTCGGTCACTCGGTCACTCGGTCACTCATCACTGTTTTTGTTTGTCACCCGTCATTTGTCACCCGTCACTTTTGAGGAACGATAAGGCTAGTCACCCATCCGCGCTGACACAACCTCTGAAGAGCGCGATGGCAAGAATTGGCAGCACTCTCGCAAGAGACTTCTCGCCGCCCCTTCCTTGTGCTTCGCCCGCCCCCCGATTGACGCCCGTCGCCGCCCACGTTTAAGCTCAGACAAATTCAACATCAAGACGTGTTGACGCGGCGCTCGGTGGCCGCGTGAATCTAACACCCGTGAGGGGGAGAAGAATGAACTACCGGCGTTTCGGACGCGCGGGCTGGCAGGTCAGCGAGATTGGCTACGGCATGTGGGGCATGGGCAGTTGGAGCGGCTCGGACGACGAAGCCTCTCTGCGCGCGCTGCAACATGCGGTCGAATTGGGCTGCAACTTCTTCGATACAGCGTGGGCCTACGGCGAAGGCCGCAGCGAGCATTTGCTCGGTCAACTCGTCCGCGCTAACCCGGATCGGCGACTCTACACCGCGACCAAAATCCCGCCGCTGAATCGCCGCTGGCCCGCGCTGCCCGAATTCACGCTCGCGGATTCTTACCCGCCCGCACACGTCGAAGAGTTCACCCATCGCAGTCTGGAAAATGCCGGCCTTGAGAGCTTTGACTTGATGCAACTGCACACGTGGGACGACCGCTGGCTGGAGGATGATCGCTGGTGCCACCGGATGAGCGATCTGCGCGCGCGGGGACTCTTCCGCGCCGTCGGCATCAGCCTCAACCGCTGGGAACCCGCGAACGGCGTGCGCGCGGTGCGGAGCGGCTTGGTGGACGCCGTCCAAGTCATTTACAACATCTTCGACCAGAACCCGGAGGACGAGTTGTTCCCCGCCTGCGCCGAGATGGATGTCGCAGTCGTCGCGCGCGTCCCGTTCGACGAAGGCACGCTGACCGGCACGCTGTCGAAAGACAGCACGTGGCCCGAAGGCGACTGGCGCAACACCTACTTCGTGCCCGAAAATCTGATCCCGAGTGTCGAGCGCGCCGAACGCCTGAAGCCTTTGGCCGCGCAGGCGGGGATGGCGCTACCGGAGATGGCGCTCCGCTTCATCCTCAACGAGCCGCGCATCAGCACCATCATCCCCGGAATGCGAAAGCTCAAGCACGTCGAGACGAACGCCGCCGCGAGCGATGGCGGCCCACTGCCCCGAGCGTTGCACGAACAACTCCGCGCCCACCGCTGGGTACGGAAGCCGACACATTGGTCCCAATGAAGGGGGCCGGGGGTCGGGGGTCAGGGA
>JBOGOY010000394.1:0-4802 GCA_050748185.1 Pyrinomonadaceae bacterium | reverse complement strand
ATGGTGGCGTGCGCGACCGTGGCCGACCCGACGGCGTATTCGAGCACCAAGTCCCAGCCGATGATCCACGCAAACAACTCGCCGAGCGTGGCGTAGGCGTAGGTGTAGGCGGAGCCCGCGACCGGCACCATCGAGGCGAACTCGGCGTAGCAGAGCGCGGCGAAGATGCAGGCGAGGCCGGCGACGCAAAAAGAGAGTATCAGCGCCGGGCCGGTCTTATCGTGCGCCGCGACGCCGGTCAGCACGAAAATGCCGGTGCCGATGATCGCGCCGACGCCGAGACTCGTCAGTTGCACCGGCCCGAGGATGCGGCGCAAGTGGTTCTCGCCGTGCAGCTCTTCGAGAAGCTGTTCAAGTGGTTTTCTTGCGAAAAGTTGATTAACCATTAAGTTGCCTCCGCGATGGTTAACTTCTCGGTGTGGTTTGATAGCTGCCAGTGGTCGCACCCGCCGGTGCTGTTGCCCGGCAGTTTGCGCCCGCCGTGCGATCGTCCGCAAGGCTCGTGGCCCGCGGATTTAAGACTCCGTCCGGCCCGCTGTCGCCGTCGTGACCGCGGGCGCATCCGTCATCGGCGATCCCACCCTGCGCCAGATAAAATAGACCGGGATGCCCGTCAGCACAATCAGTAGGCCGGGCCACGTCGTCGCGGTCTGATAGACGAAGAGCACGACGAGAATGACTGTCGCGCCGACGATGTAGAGGGCGGGGACGACGGGGTAGCCGAAAGCTTTGTAAGGCCGCTCTACGTGGGGCCGTGTCTGCCGCAGGCGGAAGATGCCGGCGATAGTCAGGATGTAGAAGATGAGCGCCGCCGAGATGACGTAGTCGAGCAGGTTGCCGTACAGGTTGCCGTAGCCGGTGACGTTGCCCGCGGCGTCCAAACGAACGGTGCGCGGCAGCACCAGCAGCGCCGACCAGATGCATTGAATCACGAGGCCCCAAGAGGGCACATGGTTCTCGTTCAACTCGCCGACGCGGCGGAAGAATAGCCCGTCGCGCGCCATCGCCCAGTAGGCCCGCGAGCCCGCGAGAATGAGTCCGTTGTTACAGCCGAAGGTCGAGACTATGATCGCCACGGCCATCACAGTCGCGCCGAAGCCGGGGAAGATGACGTTGGCCGTCTCTGACGCCACGCGGTCGCTCGGGGCGTTCTGAATCGCCTCGAACGGGAGCGTCACGAGATAGGCCACATTGGCGAGTAGATAGAGGGTGATGACGAGGCCCGTCCCCAAGGCGAGCGACAGCGGGATGTTGCGCTTCGGGTCTTTGACCTCGCCCGCCGTGAAGGTGATGTTGTTCCACGCATCCGCCGAGAAGAGCGAGTTAGTCTGGGCGACGCAAATGCCGACGAAGAGGCCGAAGGCGGTCGCGGTCGTCAATCCCTGCCCGACTTCGCTGAGGCTCGCGTTCTGGCGCACCGTCCACAGATCGCCGAAGTTGCCGCCCACCGCCACGGCGTTGTAACCGATGAAGACGCCGAGCAGAATGAGCGCGATGAGCGCGCCCGTCTTCGCCACCGTGAAGACGTTCTGGATGAGCTTACCGAGTTTCAGCCCGCGCGTGTTCATGAACGTCAGCAGCACGATCATCAACACGCCGACCAGTTGCGCCGTCGAGAGCGAGAGGGCGTAGCCGCCCAAGCGGACAGGCTCGATGAGGTAGTTGGTTTCCGAGACCCACGGCGCCAGCACGCCCGTGTAACGCGCGAAGCCGATGGCGACGGCCGCGATGGTCCCCGTCTGGATCACGAGGAAGAGGGTCCAACCGTAGAGGAAGCCCCACAGCGGCGAGAAGGCTTCGCGCAGATAGACGTACTGCCCGCCGGCTTTCGGCATCATCGCCGCCAGTTCGCCGTAGGAGAGGGCCGCCATCAGTGTCAGCAACCCCGTCACCAGCCACACGACCAACAGCCAGCCGGGCGAGCCGACTTGGCGCGCGATAATCGACGAGACGATGAAGATGCCGGAGCCGATCATCGACCCGGCCACGATCATCGTCGAGTCCCACAGCCCGAGCCCGCGTATGAAGCCCGTGCCTTTGTCCTCGGCGACGGCCGACAAATCAGCCATAGATTTCCTTTCAGTTGATGATCAATTGAGGCCGACCTGAAATAACGGGACGGCGCTTCTGTTAGCGAGTGTGCGTGCGGGCCGGCCGCGCATCATCTGCCGCGCTGACGGCGGCGGCGGGCGGGCGTCGTGAACTAGCGGGTGGTGCGCTCGGCGGCGTCGTTAGCCACCTCCCGTTCGGCATCGGTGAGCGGCTCGGCGGGCGGCGGCGTGCCGCGCGACAGCGACCACTTCAGCGCGGGCGGCGTGACGAGCGTCGTGACGATGACCATCAGGACGACCGCGCCAAACGTGGCGGGTCCAATCACCGGCTCGCTTACGCCCTGCGCGTTCGGGAGCATCAGCGTCGCGCCGATGCCGGCGAAGATGAGGCCGACCTCGCCTCGCGGAATCATGCCGAGGCCGATCGAGAGGCGGTTCAAACCCCGCTCGGCCACGGCCAGCGAGCAGACCTGTTTGCCGACAATGGCGGCCAGCGTGAGCACGGCGGCAAAGCCAAGAATGTCGGGCCGGGCAAAAGCGCGCAGGTCAACTTTCAGCCCCATCAGCACGAAGAAGACCGGCACGAAGATCATGCTCAAAGGCCCCAGCAGTTTATGGAGTTGTTGCTCGCCGCGGCGATTGAATTCCTCGAAGTGAACTTCGTCGAGCACCAGCCCGGCGGCGAACGCCCCGACGATTGGCGCGAGGCCGACCAGCGCGGCCAACCACGCGAGCGCGAAGCAGAAGGCCAGCGCCAGCGCCAGCAACACGCCGCGCCCTTCCAAACGGCCCGCGCCGCGGAACAAGTGCGGCATCAGGTAATGCCCGACGATGATGGCCCCGACGAGGAAGACGAGTGACTTCGCCGCGATCAGAAAGACGCTCATGAGTGAGAGGGTCGCGCCTGCCGCCGACGCGCGGATCGCGCCGCCGATAATCGCTAAGATCAGCAACCCCAGCACGTCGTCAATGACCGCCGCGCCGAGCACGATGCGCGACTCGCGCGTGTTAAGTTTCCCCAAATCCTTCAGCACCCGCGCCGTGATCCCGACGCTCGTCGCGCACAGCACCGCACCGATGAAGATGTGGCCGAGCGTCGCCTCGTCGGGCAGGAAGTAAGCGGCCACGCCCCAGCCGAGGAAGAACGGGGCGATGACCCCCACCACCGCGACGAAGAGCGAAGACCAACCGACCTCCAGCATCTCGCCCAGATTCGATTCCAGTCCGACCTCGAAGAGCAGGATGATGACGCCGAGTTCCGCGATCGCGCCGATGATCGCGTTCTTCTTCTGCGGCTCGACGGCCGACACGCCAAGCAGCACGAGGTACCCGACGATCACGCCGCCGACCAGATCGCAGAGCACCGCCGGCTGGCCGAACCTCTCGAAAACTTCGCCGCTCAATTTGGCGACGACGAGCACGACGGCCAGCCCGATAAGTACCAGAGGATCAAGCCCGTGCGCCGCGCCGCCTTCCGCGCCGCCCTCGGCGAAAACATTCCGCGTCGCGCCGAACAGCACGCAGGCCAGCGCGGCGAGGCACAGCCAGAGTTGTCGCGTTGTGAATTTCATTTGCTTGGTTAGCCGCGAAATGATTTTCCCGATACCGGGAAGTGATTAACTAAGGGGGATGTAAAAAGACCCGTCCTCGCGCAGTTCCAGCCCGACGCGGTTGTAGGGTTTCTCGACCGGGTAGCGCGAAGGGTCGAGTTCCCAGCGCCGCATCAACTCCGCCGCGACCGAGACAATCTCGGTCTGATACTGGTACGCCTCTCTGCCGAGCTGCCGCCGCCGCTTCTTATTCTTGTTGCGATAGCGCCAGTTCGAGAGAGTCATCAGCAGCAGGTAATAGCCCGCCGCGCCGAGCAATGCGAAGGTGAAGAAGTCTACGCCGCCGCGCGTCGCCACCGCGAAAACGAAGACGAGCAGCCCGAAGAATCCGACGATGCGCGCCATGAACCAGCCGTACTTGCCGAACCAGAGCGCCTCGTTTTTGATGAACGCTTCGCGACGCTGCGCGCGGTCTTTGGCTTTGAGGAAACGAATCGCCTCCGGCACGCAATTCGCGACGGGCGGCAGGTCGCCGAGCAGCTTCTGCAAATCTCTGGGCGATTGCATCTCGCCGAGCAGCAGGTCGAGCAGTTGGCGCACGTCCGCCGGCGTCTCGCGCCGCGGCTCACGTCGCTGATTCTTTTTGAACTTAACGCTCGACATTTAGATATTTGTCAGCCCCGCTCTCGACAATGAGTTTCGGAAAAGCGAATCTCGGTTCGGAGCGGCTGAGAGCGCGCGCCCGAACCGAGATCTGTTTAGCCGCACGACTCATTTCTTGCCGCCGCGCAGCACTTTGGAGAAGGTGTAGTAAACCAACCCCAGAATGAAAGTCCACGCCCCGATGAGGAACACCCACCCGCCGGCGGTCATTTGGACAGGCTCGGCGACGGCTCTTTCCGCGCCGGGAGCTTGCAGGAATACGAGCAGGGTTGAGATTAGTAAAGTCATGCCGTGTGCTCTCCTCCTCTCTCGGAACGGCGGAACTTACGCCAAGCGTAGCCGGTCAGCGCGAGCACGATGGCGCAGAGGATAATCATCTGGATGCGCGCGGCCCAGCGGAGCAGGTTCTCTTTCGACGTGATGTCAGGGTTGGCGACCAACTCGCGCCCAGCCAGCCCGAACTCGTACATCAGGCGCTCGCCGAAACTGGCGGTCGCCTTGCTAAAGCCGGGCAGATCAACCCATCGTTGCACCAAGA
>JBOGOY010000393.1:0-4806 GCA_050748185.1 Pyrinomonadaceae bacterium | reverse complement strand
GGATAGCTGGCAGAAACATCTGGGCAGACCTGACCTCAAAGACCTCGGCGGGGGCGATTTTGAACTCGTGAAGCCTGGGCGCGTGGAGGCGGTGAACAGCCGGACGTGGATTTACGTCTTCGACATCAATACGACGAGCATGGAGAGCCCGCAGCCGATTGTCGTAAAGAAGATTATCTCCACCGACGCGGATTCGCTGTCCTATTTCGCCCTCAAGGTTGCCCCGGAGTACGCGCTCGCTACCGGCGGCTCGGCCGACAGGCTTCTCGCTAACATTCATGCCCGGCTCGCCAGATGGTGGCCTGAGCTTGAGTTATCGTGATCGGCAGGAACAGAAAGCAAAACCGCCGGCCCTCACTCCCCCCTTCGCTCCTTCCCCTTTCCCTCACCGTTTCTGTCTTGTCGCCGCCGCGGAACGCGCCTATAATTCGCCGCACCTCGAAACGTCAACCCGAAAACCTGAGCGACCACCGATGGCATACCTCAAACAGCAGCGCCCGGAGAAGGTGACGGTGCCGGCCGTGCGCGCGAGCAAGGAGCGCGGGGAGCGGCTCGTCTGTCTCACCGCTTACGACTACCCGACCGCGCGCATCGTGGACGAGGCCGGCACCGACATCGTCCTCGTCGGCGACTCGGTCGGCAACGTCGTCCTCGGCTACGACACGACCGTCCCCGTCACGCTCGAAGAGATGATCCGGCACACGCGGGCCGTGCGTCGCGGGACGGAACGCGCCCTGCTCGTCGCCGACATGCCCTACGGCACTTACCACACCGGCCCCGACGACGCCGTGCGCGCCGCGCTGCGCTTGATTAAAGAAGGCGGGGCCGAGGCCGTTAAACTGGAAGGCGGGCGCGTCCGCGCCGAAGTGATCCGCCGCCTCGTCGCCGAAGAGATTCCCGTGATGGGCCACATCGGTTTGACCCCGCAATCGGTCAACAAACTCGGCGGCTTTCGCCTGCAAGGCAAGACGGCCGAGGCCGCCCGCCGCCTCGTCGAAGACGCGCGCGCAATTGAAGAGGCTGGCGTCTTCGCGATGGTCCTCGAAGTGGTCCCCCGCGAGATCGCGAAGCTCGTGACCGCAGCCGTCTCGGTGCCGACCATCGGCATCGGCGCGGGCGAATTCTGCGACGCGCAGATTCTCGTCATACACGATCTCGTGGGCCTCTCGTTCACCCAGACCCGCCCGCGCTTCGTCCGCCAGTACGCCGACCTGCGCGCCGCGATGACCGAGGCCGTCACGCGCTTTGCCGAAGACGTGCGCGCCGGCGCCTACCCGGCCGAAAGCGAATCCTACCCGCTGCCCGCCGAGGCCGCCGCCGAACTTTCTGCCGAGCCCATCCTCGACGGCGACGATGTCATCACCGGCCGCCGCTCGGCCCTCAACGACCAGTCGAAATGTTAAACTCAGTAGCCAGTAGCCAGTAGCCAGTAGCCAGTAGCTGCTGATTTGGGAGTTGTGACGAAAATCAACACTCACGTTCGGCAGCGACAAACTACTGACTACTGACTACTGACTACTGACTACTCCTTATGGAAATCATCAACCGCCGCCAACGCATGAGTTCCGTGTCGCGCAAGGTGCGCCGCGAGCAGGATCGGACGATTGGATTGGTTCCCACGATGGGCGCGCTGCACGAGGGGCATCTGAGCCTCGTGCGCGAGGCCCGGCGCATGTGCGATGTGGTCATCGTCTCGATCTTCGTCAACCCGGCGCAGTTCGGCCCCGGCGAAGACTTCAGCCGCTACCCGCGCGACCTCACCCGTGACACGATGACGCTCGCCGACTCGAGCGTTGACTACATCTTCGCCCCGACCATCGAGGAGGTTTACCCGAAGAACTTTTCTACTTACGTCAACGTCGAGAGCCTCTCGGACCAACTCGAAGGCACGGCCCGCCCCGGCCACTTCCGCGGCGTCGCGACCGTGCTGACGGTCCTCTTCAACGTCGTCCGCCCCGACTTTTCCTTCTTCGGCCAGAAGGACGCGCAGCAGACGCTGGTGGTCAAGCGCCTCGTCCGCGACCTCGCCTTCGACACAGAGATCGTCGTGCTGCCCACCGTGCGCGAAGAATCGGGGTTGGCGCTCTCTTCGCGCAACGCTTATCTTGATAAGGACGAGCGCCGCGCGGCGGCGGTCATCTACCGCGCGCTCGAACACGCCGAGGCCACTTTCCTGAGCGGCGAGCGCTCGGCGAAGAAGATCGCCGACACCGTCCGCGGCTACGTCGAATCAGAGCCGCGCGCCCGGTTCGAATACGTCAGTGTCGCGGACGCCGAGACGCTCGACAAGCTGGACCGGATCGAAGATCGGCCGGTGCTCGTCGCCGTCGCCGCGCGCGTCGGCCAGACACGTCTCATCGACAACATCATCCTCAACCGTGGCCGGGACGGCGCGGCCAAAAGTTGATCCGTGGCACGCCCGGAAAGCGGGTCGCGGCGTAATCCCGCCACCGGACAATTCACCCGACAACCGAAACGAGATGACTGACAAACCTCAACAGCAGAAGATAATCATGCCTCCGGTGGAAGACGATCCGGACGGCCTGCCTTGGCACGTTTACCTCGACACCGACGGCGCGATGACTTTCTGGCACAAATTCGCCACGCGCGAGGAAGCGCAGCGCGCCGAGGTGGGCTCCCCACGCCGCCTCCGCCGCGTCAAGGTTGACCTCTCGCCCGTCGCTTGGGGGCAGACCGAAGAGTGCGCGCAACAAGGGCGCGTCACCAGCCTGAGCAGTCAGGGGTGTTTCCTCCAGACCAACGAGCGACTACGTAACAGCACAGACATCTTGCTGCGACTACCGCTGCCCACCTCAGTTGGCGAGACCGAACTACACACACTCCAGTCCCAAGTCCGCTACTGCCTTGAGGGCATCGGGCTGGGCCTCGTCTTCACCTCACCGGGGCCGGAAGAGCGGGCCGCCCTCAACAGACTCATCAACGATCTCGTCACCCGCGAAGAACAAGCGCGGCAACAACAGCCATAGCTCGCCAGCCGGCCGGGGAGTGGGATGCAGGGGGCAAGGTCTCTTATTCTCCATGATCTGAGCCGGAGGCATCTCCAGTTCACCGCAGAGGCGCAGAGGGACGCAGAGATTAAGTATTGGCTCTGCGCCCCTCGGCGCGATCTCTGCGCCTTTGCGGTGAGAACGAATAGGTCGGCAGCACCACTTCGGCCGCGCGGCCGTTTCGGCTACAATTCGCAGGTGATGTCTCAACCACTGAAACAAAAAGCACACATCGAATTCACGCTGAACGGCGAGTCGGTCGAGGTGGCGTTCGCGCCGCACAAGACGCTGCTCGAAGTCTTGCGCGAAGACCTCAACCTGACCGGCACGAAGCACGGCTGTGAACTCGGCGAGTGCGGCACCTGCGCCGTGCTGGTTGACGGCCGCTCGGTCCTCTCGTGCCTCGTGCTCGGCCTCGACACGGAAGGCCGCCGCGTCGAGACGGTCGAAGGGATGGCCGGCCCAGCGGGCCTCCACCCGTTGCAGGAAACTTTCGCCGACACCGGCGCGGCCCAGTGCGGCTATTGCACGCCCGGCTTTCTCCTCGTCGCCAAAGAACTGCTCGCGCAGAACGCCGAACCCACCCGCGCGGAGATTAAAGAAGCTCTGTCGGGAAATCTCTGCCGCTGCACCGGCTACATCAAGATTTACGAAGCCGTCGAACTCGCGGCGGCCCGGATGCGCGGCGAAGAGTTGGAACTGCCGCGCGAAAGCGTGTACGGCCGCGAATGAAAGTTTACGTAGGGTGAAATTGCAATGCGACAAACATTTGAGGCGATCATCGACACTGAAGGGCGCGTCCACTTGATGGAGAAGGTATCGGTCGCGCGCACCCGCCGCGCGTTCGTCACGATTTTGGAAGAAGTCGAAACCGAGGCCGATCAAAAGTCGCCAGCATGTGACACATCAATCGTCGGCTCGCTCGAAATATTGACGGACGACTTGGAAGGCGGCGACAAAGAGATTTCTCGCATGTTCGGCGACGCTTTGAAGCGGTCGGGCGAAAATCTAAGCCACAGTTGGTGAAGGCAATAATGAACGGAAACAGTAACCATGATGAGTTGAAAGTTGTCGGCAAGCCCTTTCGCAAAGTGGATGCGCGTCAGAAGTGTACGGGGCAGACGAAGTTTGCCGACGACATACAGCTTCCGCGGATGCTCTACTGCAAAATCCTTCGCAGCCCAGAGCCGCACGCCGTCATTAAAAGCATCGACACATCGAAGGCGCTCGCGTTGCCCGGCGTCCACGCCGTCATCACGGGCAAAGACTTGCCGGACTCTTACGGCATCCTGCCGGTCAGTCAGGACGAGCACGCGCTGTGTATCGACCGCGTGCGCTTCATCGGCGACCCCGTCGCGGCCGTCGCGGCCGTGGACGAAGACACGGCCTTCGACGCGATGAATTTGATCGAAGTCGAGTACGAAAAACTCCAGACCATCACCAGTATCGAAGAGGCCATCATGGTGGACGAGCCGCGTATCCATGAATACGGCGATGCGGGCAACGTTCACAAGAAAGTTCATCTTGAGTTTGGCGAACTGGACGAGGGCTTTGCCGAGGCCGACCTTGTGCGCGAGGACATCTTTTTCTACGAAGGCAACACGCACCTGCCGATGGAGCAGCACGCCGCCCTCGCGCACTACGATTCGGACGGCAAGATCACGCTCTGGAGTTCCACGCAGACGCCGCACTACGTCCACCGCGCGCTCGCCAAGACCTTGGAGATGCCGGCCGCGCACGTCCGCGTCATCGCCACGCCGAACGGCGGCGGCTTCGGCGGCAAGAGCGATCCCTTCAA
>JBOGOY010000392.1:0-4813 GCA_050748185.1 Pyrinomonadaceae bacterium | reverse complement strand
CCTTTTGCCGTGGCTGTTCAGGCAAGCAAAAATCGGAACGCTCGTCGGCAAGCGCACTTGGGGCGGACTCGTCGGCATCTACGATTACCCACAACTCATTGACGGTGGTTCGGTCACCGCCCCGCGCGTTGCCTTCTACAGCCCCGAAGGTGAGTGGGAAGTCGAGAACAACGGCGTCGCCCCTGACATCGAAGTGGAACTTGACCCGCGGGCTTGGCGGCAAGGTCATGATCTGCAACTGGAAAGGGCGGTCGAGGTGGTGATGGAAGCGTTACGCAAGAACCCGCCGCCCCAGCCGCGTAAACCTGCTTACCCGAATTTCTACGGGGGTACAAAATCGAAGTAGTTGAATCGAATCAACTGTCAATGACGTGAGTGCGACTTAAGAGGATGCCGTGTGCGGCAAGCCCCGGCCGGGACGAAAGACTTTCAACCTTAAGCGTCTTTCGCCCCGGCCGGGGCTTCGCCTTCAATGTCGAACTGTGATCCCACGGCTCACGCGATCGGTATCTACACCAGTCTATAAGTCATCACGGGCATAATCCGCCAAGGCGCTGCGCCAATCACGCATCGGGGACAGACTTAGTTCCGCCGAGAGCAAGCAGCGCATCGGCGTCCAACGAGGCCGTCGGGCAGTCCGCTCCAAGTCTGCTTCCGTCACCAACTCAATCAAACGCTCTGCCTGCGTAGCTAATAACCCGGCGAGACCCGCGGCCTCGACCGCGAAATCGTGATACGAACACGTCCCCTCGTTCACGATCTGGTAAACGCCGTAGCGGCGGCGGGCCAGTATTTCTCTTGTGCGCTCGACCAGATCGGCCACATAGGTTGTGCTGGCCCATGTGTCGGTGATGGCTCGAACCGGCAATCCACGCATCAGCCGCTCATGCGCCGTGCTGAGGAAACTCGCCTTGCCCGGGCCATAGACCCAAGACGTGCGGATAATGTAGGTGCGCGCCGAGGCGGCGCAGGCTGAGCGCTCGCCTGCGAGTTTAGTCCGGCCATAGACGTTGATCGGTCGAGATTCGTCATCCGTAGTGTAAGGGATGCCGTCTGAGCGGTTGCCGTCGAAGACGTAATTGCTGCTGAAGTGTAAAAATTCGGACTCTATCTCGGCGCTCACTTCAGCCAGTAAGCGCGTCCCCTTGATGTTAACTGCTCGCGCGAGCGCCGGATCGTGCTCACATTCATCAACGCCAACGACGGCACAGTTAATGATTAGCGAGGGCTGCTCATCCCGCGCCAGTCGCTTGACGGCGGGCGCATCGGTGATGTCGAGATCGTTGTGTTTGAGGGCGAGCACTTGATGCTCGGAGCCCAGAGCCCGCGCCATGTGACTTCCGACCAGCCCGCCCGCCCCTGTTATCAGAATCTTCACACTTTTATTTAACTTTTTGAGCAGGCGTTTCGCGTCTGCCCTGCCGCAGAACTAATCCGGTAACTTTTCCTTGCGCGTCTCTGACGAATTTAATGTGCACGTCAACCGTTCTCAGAAAAAAGTCCGTTTCCGATTCGGCGAACAATTCGTTTTTCGGCTGTCCGGTTGCCTGCGCCATCAGTTTCCCGTTTTCATTGGTGATGGTGATGAAAAAGTTTGGCGCGAGTTGATACTGTCCGACGAAATCATCGTAAATCTTCGGGTCAACCGAAGCGATGACTTTTGCTGTTGGAAGGTAATCGAGCCAACCATATTCTTGGGCAACGCTTCGCATCATTTCTGCCGCCAGCTCGCCACCTCGATCGGAATTTGTCATCACTACCGCGCCTTGTCCCGTGCCGGTATAGGCAACCAGCACACATCTGTAACCTTCGTTCGCGCCGCCATGAGCGAAACGAGCGGATTCATTTTTCCCTTGCAGTTCGGGTCCAAGCCCCCAGCCTCCCGTTTGCGGCGTCAGCATTTCGTTGACCATTTTCACAGACAAAACTTTATTTGACTTTCCGGTTTTGGACCGTTGAATTTCAATCGCCAAACGCGCCAGATCGGAGGGCGTGGTCCACAGCCCGGCCGCCGCCATCTCAGGGTAAGTGTTCCAATTCCCTTTGACCCTTTCCCCGTTAGGTCGATGACCGACGGCCGCCGCATCCCAAAATTCCTTTGGCAGTGGCTGCTGATACGTGCTGCGCGTCATGCCGAGTTTTCTAAAAATCGTTTCCTGCATCAACACGGGAAACGGCTTTCCGGTCACGTCCGCTAAAAGCATTTGCGTAATGACATAACCGCCTCCGGCGTATCTGAACTCTTTATTCAGGGTGCCGTCAACCCGGATCGGCTTTGAATTGGTTGGGGCGGTTCCGTCCAAAATTTGCGGCAGCGTCGGTGCTTGCTGGTCCGAAGCATATCCCGCGAAGCCGTGAACCGTGATGCTTGCGCTGTGGCTCAACAAGCCCCGTAAAGTTACTTTGCGCTCTTTCGTGAAATCGTTTTCCGGGACTTTCCACGCAACAAGTTTTTTATTCACATCCTCGTCAAGATTCAATTTGTTTTCCTGCACGAGTCGTAACACCGCCACGGCCGCGACAGGCTTGCTGATTGACGCCGCTTGGAAAAGCGTGTCGGTCGTGACAGGTCTGTTTCCGCCCGCTTCGAGAACTCCGTAACCACGCGCCCATTCAATCTTTCCGTGGTTAATGACCGCCACGCTCACTCCGGGCGTTTGATAAAATTGCATCCGGTCGGCGAGTTTCAGCGCCACACTCGGCTCGCCTTTAATCACAACCGGCGGGAGCAAGCCGTTTTCGACGCGCCGAATTCGCTCGTCAAGACTATCGTTTTGGGCTGAAGCCAGAACCCGTTTTTGAGCAAACCCGGCCGGCGAAAACATACCGGCAATGCACAAACTCAAAACGGTCAGCATCGAGAGGAAAAGAAATACAGAGGTTCTTGTTTTCATAGATTGCTGATGTCCTCCTGATCGCGACAAATGACAGAGTCGTCTTAACCCGCGAAACGTCTCACGACGGAATTGACGCGGCGCGGAACGGGTGACGGGCAAGCCGCGATTGCACCACCCAAGATTTCATGAAAGCGGCTGTTTCCGCGCTCGCGTCCACAGCGCTTAAATAAACTTTACGATTCATTATTTTTGCTGGCTGTGTGACTTGAACTCGACCTCAGGGTAGCGAGCGGAAGGTCCGTTGAGCAGTGGAGCTTCTTTGCCCTTGAGGTACTTGTCAAAAAAAGCGAGGACGTAATCGTTCATGATCCGCTCCATGCGCGCACCGTCGATGGGACCAAGCAGTCCGGCTTTTTTGAAGTCGGGCGAAAAAAGGGAGAAGTCTGAGTAGTTGAAGTGCTTGGAACCTTTGACGGAGACGAAGTAGGCAGCGTTTTTTGCCTGCTCAAAAAAGAGGCTGTTGAGCGTTCCGGCGTCTTCGCTATTCATGTACATGAACGGGCGCTCCAGTGGGTGATCGAGCAGGTCGCCGTACTGCAAGCCGTCTAAGTTGATTCCAGCCTTGCACCGCTTGTCAACAGCGCAGAATTGGCCCGCCGTCGTACCGCCGAACGACATCCCGAAGACGCCCACGCGCTTTAAGTCGAGTTTCCCTTTGAACACGCTCTGGCGTCGTCCCGTGTTCATCTTCTCCACCTCGTCCAGCACGAACCCGGTGTCTGTGGTCCAGACGCGCAAGCTTTCGCTAAGGAGTGGCGACCCGTTGATCAACTGTCTGAGCAGCGCCTCCTTCTCTTTCGCATCGGTCGCGGCGGCAACTTTCGGGTACAAGTGACCCGTCTGCCCGAGGCTCTGCCGGATCGCGGCGAGTTGGGTTTTGCTGTAGGGCACGACGCGGCCATCAGGGAAGATGTTGACGAGGGTTTCGTAGGTGTGGCCGATGCTGAAGACGACGTAGCCGTGGCTCGCCAGTTCCTCCATCTGCGCGGTGTTCTGCGCGGCGAGGCCGGGAATTTGACCGTGCGAGAAGACGAGCACAGGATACGGCATCCGCGACTTTGCGAGCGGCGCGTCCGTGTAGGCGTGAGATGGCACGCGGGCGAGATCATCGAAAGCGCCTTTCGGCAGGCGCAGGAACTCCGCCATGTGTGTTGCGATCTCCTGTGTCTCTCGGCTCCAAAAGGGTTCGGGCTGCGCGCCGGACGCAGGTTTCGCGGGATACCAGACGCGAATCAGAAGCTCGCGGCGATCGCTTCCATCCTCGGTTAAAGTCTCGGGACGAGTTGTGTCCACGAACGAGAAGCGGGTAGCGCCGACGGCGGCAGGGCCGGTCGGCTGCGGCAGTTTAACAACCCACTGCGCCGTCGCGGTGGTTACGCCGAGAAGCGCTAACAGCATCGTCGTACTCAGGAATTTTCCCATCATGTCCTCCATAGAAATGGCTCAATCGAAACTGATGAAATCGGGACAGAGGGAAAACCTGATCCACGAAGATACACGAAACGACACGAAGCGAAGCCTACGAAATTCGTGGTCTATGTTTCGTGCTGTTTCGTGTGTTTTCGTGGAGCATTTGTTTCTTGTGTTCCGATCTGGTGTGTTCTGATTTAGTGATGAAGCGCGCCTGCCGCTATCCTTCTGTGCGCCAGTACGGCTCGCGCAGTTCTTTCTTCAGAACTTTTCCGAGCGCGTTGCGCGGCAACTCGTCACGAAACTCGACGCCGCCGAGGCGCTGGTGCTTGGCTAAACGCTCGTTGGCCCAGCGCGTCAGTTCTTCAGTGGGCAACAACGACGAGCCGGGCCTTTTAATAGACCTCTTGCGAAAGTCATTATGGGTTGAGTTCAAAGTTGTAAATACCAGCAATCAAGTTGAAGCGTAAACTAAAACGCTTTCTTCGGTTGCGATACCGTTCAGC
>JBOGOY010000391.1:0-4823 GCA_050748185.1 Pyrinomonadaceae bacterium | reverse complement strand
AGATAGAGGGTGGCGAGGTTATTGAGCGGCGCGGCCAGCTTGTCGCTCTCCGGCCCGTACTGTTTTTCGTAAATCGAGAGAGAGCGCTGGAAGAGCGGTTCGGCGCGCGCGTAGTCGCCGTTGGCCCGGTGCATCTCGGCCAGCACGTTGAGCGAGCCGGCGATCAACTGCTGGCCCATCTCGGCGGGCAACCCCTCGCCCTTTTCCGCGAGCGCCAGCGCCTGCTCGGCCAGTGGAATCGCGCGCGAGAAATTACCTTCGGCGTGCAGCTTGAGAACCTGTTTGGTCAGTGCGCCGATCTCTTCGATGACGGCCAACCCGCGCTTCAGATCGGCGTTGGAAAGGGACGAGTCCTCCTCCGGCCGGGCCTCGGCTGCCGCGCGCGCCGGCCCGCCGCCAATTCGCAAACTGCCGAGCACTTGGTCCCAGACGGGCGTCGCCTGCGTGGCCGCTTTTTCCGAGCGTTGAAAGCCCACGATGAGCAGGCGCTCGTTCAGCAGCAGCGAGTAGATTTCGCCCATCCCAGCGCCTTCGTCAGACTCGACCAGCAACCGCGTGCCTTCGGCCGCCACGCCGCCGACCTGCGCCCGCGACGCGACGCGCTCGACGCTACCGCCCGCCGCTTCCAGCGTCCGTGCGAGCTGCTCGACGTAAGGAACGACGATGCCGGAGCGAAACGCCGCCAGAATTTCCGAGGCCGTCACCGGCAGGCGCAGCATGACGACGTTGATCTCGGCGTCGAGCCCGGCGCGCTTCAACGCCACGACGATCTTCTCCCGGTCGCTCTGCTCGCTCGCCTGCCAGCCGGCGGGGTACTCGAAGGCGAGTTCGCCGGACACGAAGCGCGTTGCCGCCGCCGTGCCGCCGGCCGTTTGCGCGCGCACATGCGGCCCCGGCCAACTCAGCAGGACGACGAACGCCAGCGTCAGGCAGGTGTTGATCAAAATGCGTATGTCTGCCCCACGGCCGGCGGAGCGTGCGCCGGAGAAGGAGGCTCGCGCTTTCAATGGTTCGACTAAGTGGGAACCTTGTCGCGGCCCTCCGGCGCTTCCCGCTTTCATCATCAAGTTTCTCATCTTCATCCCGTCTTCGTGTTGTCGAATTACGAAACAGAGGAGCGTCACGGCTTCGCGCAGGCCGAAAACTTTACCTCACATGTTTGCCGGCGCGCGCCTCGATTTTGTTTACGCATCATGCGCCATGCGGCCCTCTGTGGCACATCTTGAACGGCCGATGCCGTGTGTTACAATACGCGCGAACCATGAGGGTCGAAGCATTTCTCGCCTGAGACGGAGCTTCATAACGCCATGTCAGCCGAACCGCCCGCCGCCGCGCTGCAAGCCGGCGCGCCTAACTCGCGCGTTCAGCCGACGCCCGCCGTCGCCGCCGCGACGCCGGACGCCATGCTTCCCCGTGCGCGCACGGGGGGAGCGGGCCGCACTATCATCTCGCCCCCTACCGAGATACTACTCACGGCGAAGGCAGACGCCGCTCTCTTCAATCCGCAATTAACACTCAAGGAGGATGGACGCTTCTGAATCGTTTCTCGTAAACGCCTGAAAGAGCGCCCGCGGCCCTCTTCGCGATTTACGATTCGCGGTTCACGAGTCACGTTCCGCACAAGTATGAGCGCAATCATCGAAACCCCGCCCGCCGCACCGTTCGAGAAGCATTTCGAGGAGTTGGAGACCGTCACCATCCGCTTCGCCGGCGACTCCGGCGACGGGATGCAGTTGACCGGCACGCAGTTTACCAACACCTCCGCCGTCCTCGGCAACGACATCTCGACGTTGCCCGATTTCCCCGCGGAAATTCGCGCCCCGGCCGGAAGTCTGCCCGGCGTCTCCGGCTTTCAACTCAACTTTTCGAGTCAGGACATTCGCACGCCGGGGGACCAACCGAATGTGCTCGTCGCGATGAACCCGGCGGCGCTCAAAGTGAACCTGTCCGATCTGGAAGAGGGCGGCACCGTCATCCTTAACACCGACGAGTTCAACAAGGAGAATCTGAAGAAGGCGGCCTATGAGGCGAACCCGCTCGAAGACTCGACGCTCGCCGGCTACCGCGTCCACCGCCTGCCGATCACCACCCTCAACCTGCGCGCATTGCAGGAGGCGCAGGTCAAGCTGACGCGCAAGGAGATGGATCGCTGCAAAAACTTCTTCGCGCTCGGCGTCCTCTACTGGCTCTACGACCGGCCGTTGGAGCCGACGCTCGACTGGATTCGCGCGAAGTTTACGAAGACCCCCGAGGTACTGCGCGCCAACGAACTCGCCTTGAAAACCGGCTACAACTTCGCCGACACGACCGAGGTTTTCACCACCCACTACACCGTCCGGAAAGCGCAGATCACGCCGGGCAAATATCGCAAGATTACGGGGAACGAAGCGACTGCGATCGGCTTTGTCGCCGCCGCCGAACTCGCCGGCCGGCCCCTCTTCTACGGCTCGTACCCGATCACGCCCGCCTCCGACATTTTGCACGAACTAGCGCGGCACAAGAATTTCGGCGTCAAGACCTTTCAGGCCGAGGACGAGATTGCGGCCGTCTGCGCCGCCATCGGCGCGTCGTTTACGGGCCACGTCGGACTGACGGGGACCAGTGGCCCCGGCGTCGCCTTAAAGCAAGAGGCGATTGGCCTCGCGGTAATGACGGAACTCCCGCTCGTCATCATCAACGTGCAGCGCGGCGGCCCCTCGACGGGGTTGCCGACCAAGACCGAACAGGCCGATCTCTTTCAGGCCGTCTGGGGCCGCAACGGCGAATGCCCCGCGATCGTCGTCGCGCCCTCGACACCCGCCGACTGCTTCCACATGGCGATCGAAGCGGTCAGGCTCGCGTTCAAATACATGACGCCGGTCTTTTATCTTTCGGACGGATACCTCGCCAACGGCGCGGAGCCGTGGGCCGTGCCGCGCATTGAAGATTTGCCGCACATCGAAGTGAAGTTTGCGACCGACCCCGAAGGGTTTTTGCCTTACGCGCGCGACGAGCGGACGCTGGCGCGCCCCTTCGCGATTCCCGGCACTCCGGGGCTCGAACACCGCATCGGCGGCATCGAGAAGCAGCACGAGACCGGCAACGTCAACTACGAGCCCGAGAACCACCATTTCATGGTCCAGATGCGTCAAGCCAAAGTGGACCGCGCCGCGCAGGACGTTCCCGACGTGGAAGTGTTTGGCGACCAGACGGGTCAAGTGCTCGTACTCGGTTGGGGCTCGACCTACGGCGCGATTACTTCGGCGGTCGAGCGTCTAAGGCGCGACGGCCACGCGGTTTCAAGCGCACACCTGCGCCACTTGAACCCGTTCCCGCGGAACTTGGGCGACGTGTTGAGCAGGTTCGAGCGCGTGATCATTCCCGAGATGAACCTCGGCCAACTGTGCACCATGATCCGCGCCAAGTACCTCGTCGATGCCGTCGCCTTCTCGAAGGTCAAGGGCCGCCCGTTCCAGATTCGTGAGATCGTGCGGAAGGTCGAAGAGTATTTGTGAGTTCTCGGTCGCTGACAATGATAAGGAGTAATGATGAGCACAAACGGTAACGGAACAAACGGCGACGGCGCGAAGGGCATCGGCGGCAACGTGTCGGGCGGTGGCCCGTCGCCGGAGAGCGAGCCGGGATCGGTGGTGGCGGGCGAGGTCGCGCCGCCGCCCGCGAAATTGACGAAAGCCGATTTCGTGTCGGGCCAAGAGGTGCGTTGGTGTCCGGGTTGCGGCGACTACTCGATTTTGAACAACGTGCAGAAGGTGATGCCGGAACTCGGCATTCCGCGCGAGAAGATCGTGTTCGTCTCAGGGATCGGCTGCTCTTCGCGCTTTCCCTATTACATGAACACCTACGGATTCCATTCGATTCACGGCCGCGCCCCGGCCGTCGCGACCGGCATCAAGGCCGCGAACCCGGACCTCTCGGTGTGGGTCATCACCGGCGACGGCGACGCGCTCTCAATCGGCGGCAACCACTTCATCCACGCCATCCGCCGCAACCTCGACATCAATTACATTCTCTTCAATAACCGCATCTACGGTTTGACGAAGGGGCAATACTCGCCGACCAGTGAGTTCGGGAAAAAGACCAAGTCCACGCCGATGGGCGCAATTGACTATCCGCTCAATCCGCTGTCGATGGCAATTGCTTCCGAAGCCACGTTCGTCGCCCGCTCGCTCGACATCGACGTGAAGCACTTGGGCGCGACCGTGCAGGCCGCCGCCAGACACCGGGGCGTCTCGTTCGTCGAGGTTTATCAGAACTGCAACATCTTCAACGACGGCGCGTTTGAATATTTCACCGACCGCGCGGTGCGTTCCGATCACATGATCTATCTCGAACACGGGAAGCCCTTGGTCTTCGGCAAAGAGCGCGACAAAGGCATTCGGATGAACGGCGCGCACCCCGAAGTGATTCAACTCGGCGGCGAGTCGGGCTTGAACGAAAACGACTGCCTCGTCCATGACGTGCATCTGAAAGACCCCTCGGTCGCCTTCATGCTCGCGCGGATGGAGCAACCCGACTTTCCGCAACCGGTCGGCGTCTTCCGCTCCGTCTCGCGCCCGACCTACGAAGAGTTGCTGCTCGGTCAGATCGAGGCGGCGGTCGCCAAATCTGGCCCCGGCAGCTTGGAGAAATTGATTAACAGCGGCGACACTTGGGTCGTCGAATAAAAGGAGAAAGTAGAAAGGTGAAGGGCGAAAGTGTGGACACCGCTGCGCGGTGAATCTTTCAAACAGATTCACGCCGCAGGCGTGTCCGCACTTTCCCCCTTCGCCTTTCTACTTTCGTCTTTTTTGCGCCGCTTCGCCGCCCGATTCGCCGAGCTTGGT
>JBOGOY010000390.1:0-4826 GCA_050748185.1 Pyrinomonadaceae bacterium | reverse complement strand
GCAATAAGGGCAACAGTGTGACGTCCGGCACCGCCGAAGCGGAATCCGCGCCGAAGCCTCTGCGTGGCGTCCCGGTCAAGCCGATCTCCGGGGGCGTCCTGAATGGCCGCGCGGTCGAGTTACCGAAGCCCGAATATCCGGAGATCGCGCGCCGGGCGCGGACGACCGGCATCGTGGCGGTCGAGGTGGTGATTGACGTGTCGGGCAAAGTCCTTTCGGCGAAGGCCATCAGCGGCCCTTCGATGCTGCACCGCGCGGCTGAGCAGGCCGCGCAGCGAGCCAAGTTCACGCCAACGCTCCTCTCGGGTCAGCCCGTGAAAATGACCGGCACGATTAACTACAACTTCTCTTTCTAAAGGAGCGCGGCGGCCGCGGCGACTCGACAGAGCCTCGGCCGCTGCCGTCACCACGGCGTCAGTGACGGCAAGACGATCGCGGGCAAGCGCTCAGGCCGAAGAGGAAGACACGCCGACGGGAATTTTGAACCTCCACTCACACAGCGCTCTCCGCGTTCCACACCCAAAAAGCAGCGGTGGCGTCTCACGAAGCCACACGGAAAGAAAATACACATGTCATTCACCGGACAATTACACGACCTTTCGTTGGGCGAGTTGATTGAGTTCTTCTGCAACCAGAGGAAGACCGGCCGCCTGAAAGTTGATTACGCGCTGGCCCCCGGCGTCTTCTTCATCAAGGAAGGCCAACTGGTGGATGCCAAGGTCGGCGCGCTGAATGGCGTCGAGGCGGTCTTCTTCGCGCTCACACTGCCGAGCGCGGCCTTCGACTTCAGCGCCGGCGTCGTCTCTTCGCGCCACACGATTACCGAGCCGTGGGCGAGCGTCGTCCTCGAAGGACTGCGGCGCATTGACGAGGGCATCAAGCCGAACGCGGACGCGGCCTTCGTCGGCGAGGATAAGATGGACGAGGCTTTCACCGCTTATCTGGAGTGTATGGAGACGGGCGAAGGCAAAAAGTCCAACGGACAGAAAAAGGCGACCGGCGACGCGGAGCCCGTGATGCCGCTTTCGATGATGGTTGACGCGACCGCGAGTGAAGGGCAGGGCGGCAAGCGCAAGATGATGGTCGCCGGCGCGGCGGCGGCGGTGGTTGCGATCTGCCTCGCGATCGCTATCCCCGTGACGCGGAGCCTCCGCAGTAAGCCGGCCGAAGCGCTGGCCTCCGCTGCTGCGGCCTCGACCGCCCCGGCCGAACAACAACAGCCCCAACCACAGCCGGACGCGGACACGAGCGCCGCACAGACGCTTGCCCAACCGGACGCCAAGGCCGCGAAAAACGAATCGGACGAGGCGGCGAAGCGCGAGCGCGAAGCGAGCGCGCGCGAGGCGCGGCAGAAAGCTCGTCGCGAAGAAGAAGCCCGTAAGGCCGCCGAGGCGGCAAGAATCCTTTCAGCGTCAACGCCCACCGCGCCCGCGCAGGGCGCGAAAAGCGTCCGCGTCAGCATTGCCTACGACGAGAATGGGCGTGTCACGCAGGCCTCCGCCGTGGGGACCAGTCCCGGCGCGGAAGCTTACGCCGCAACCGCCGTCCGCGTCGCCCGCTCGCGCCGCTTCCCCGCCGGTAAAGCCGGTTCGACGGTCGTCACGATCCCGATGAATTAACTTCCGCAGGCTAGGCGATAGCAAATAACAAAGGCGAAGAGGGAGACGGGTTTCGAGCCCCGCCCTCTTCGCCTTCAACTTTTTATCACTTCACACGGGCCGCCTGCTTCAAATTGCCGCCCGCCGATGCGGCTTCTCCTCTTCGCCTTTTCCCCACTTCATCTTTTCCCCGCCCTACCTCAGCCCCACTACGCCGAGCACGACGAGCAGCGCGCGCTGCAAGCCCTCTTCGCGCCCTTGCGGGTCGTACCACTCGAAGAGCGTGTGCATGCCGCCACCCGTGCCGCCCGCGCCCACCGTGATCGCGGATACTCGTTTCGCGATAGGAACGTTCGCGTCGGTCGAGGCGCAGTCGAGTTGCGGCCGGCCGCCGAGCAGGCGTGTCGCCTCGACAGCGAGTTGGACCAATGGCGAATCGGCGGGCGTTTCACCGCCCGGCCGGTCCCCGATCAGCTTTAGTTCGAGTTCGAGCGGTGGGGTGTTGGCGCGGCGCGCGGCGTTCTCCTCGTTCAGCGCCTCGTACACGGCACGCCGGAAGTAGGCGTCTAGGCGATGCAACTCCGCCGACGATTCCGAGCGCAGATCGACATCCATCAAGACCTCGCGCGCGATGCAGTTGACGCCTTCGCCGCCCGCGATGCGCCCGACGTTGAAAGTGGTCCGCGGCTCATTCGGCGCGGGATAAGCAACGAGCCGCGCGATCGCGCGGCCCACCGCATGGACGGGGCTCGCCGTGCCGAAATCGCTCCACGAATGGCCGCCCGCGCCCGCGTAAGTAACGCGGTAGCGACGCGACGCCAGAGCCCGGTGAGTGATGCTCTCCACGCCCGCCCCGTCAAAGCTCAGGAAGGCGTCAATCTCTTTGGACCAGCGCCCCGCGCCGAACAAGTGACGCACGCCGCGCAAATCCCCCTCGCCCTCTTCTCCGACGGTCGCGACGAACAGGAGCGAGCCTTCCGTCTCGATTCCCGCGTCGTCGAGCGCGCGCGCCAAAGCCGGCAACGCCGCCAGCCCGCAGGCGTCATCCGCCACGCCCGGCGCGTACAGCCGCCCGCCCTCGCGCCTGACCGCGCAATTGGTCCCCTCCGGGAACACCGTGTCGAGGTGCGCGCTCAACACCATCAACGGGCGCAAGCTTTTCCCACGCCGCAGGCCGAGGCAATTACCCTCCGCGTCGATCTCGACCTCTTCGAGCCCGCACTCTCTAAACTTGTTCCGCAGGAAATTCGCACGCGGGCCTTCGCCGAACGGCGGAGCGGCGATGGCGCAGATGGCCGCGTGTTCTTGCGTGATCTCGTCGGCCCGCTCGACGAAATACTCGAACGCGCGGCGCACGCGAGTGTCGCCGGCGAATTCACCGACGAGTTGCAGCGGGGATGTCGCGAAAGCGGAGGTCATACGCGGTCAAACTCAGGGCGATACTTTACCAAGCCTTGACGTCCGGCGAGCGCGCCCGGCGTCAGTTCCGCCACCATGAAAGCCTCTTCGGGAACCGGGTACTCGCAGCGCAGCCCTTTCGGCCCGGCCGGCGCGAACCCGAAGCGCGGGTAGTATTCGGGATGACCAAGCACGAACACCACGTGCCGGCCGGCGCGCCGGCACTCCTCTAAACCCTCTTTCACCAGCAGAGAACCGATCCCCCGATTTTGCCTTCCGGGTAGCACCGCCATCGGGGCCAGCCCCATCTCGACGGTAACAGAGTCGCCGGCCTCGATTGTGACGGGGCTGAATAAAATATGCCCGACGACTTCATCGCCTTCGACGGCGACGAGCGAGATGAGCGCGGTAGTAGTGTCCGCCGCTTCGCGCAACGCCTCCACCAAGCCCGCCTCGTTCGGCTGCCCGAACGCCTGTTCGTTGACCCGGCGCACTGCGGCGCGATCTCCTGACGTTTCGGCACGAACAAAGATCATCGCAGCCCTCTCCCGCGGAGCCGGCGGCACAGGGTTAAAGCCGCCGCCGCCCGTCGCCCCGCGACCTACTTTCACACCAACGCCGCCACTTCTTCTTCAGTCAAAACTCCGTGCGCGCCCTTGGCCGTGTCGAAGATGCGCGCGACTCGTTCGTCGGTCGCCTCGAAGCCGCGCGATTCGAGCCAGTAGATGACGTTCGATTTGCCGCTCATCGGGCCGACCTCGATCACCTGCCGCAAACCGAAGAGGCCGGCGGGGACGCCCGAATAAATTAGATCGGCCAGTTCGTCGTCGCCTTTGCGGTAACTCTTGATGACCGCCGCCGCGTGGACGCCGGTCGCGGTGCGAAAGGCATCGCGACCGAAGACCGGATAGTTGAGCGGGATGGTCCAGCCGCAGGATTCCGACGCCTTCTCGCAATAGTCCCGCAGGCGCGACAAATCGTTGTCGATCCAACCCAGCAGCTTGAGGTTAACGAGCAATTGGTCCATCGGTGTGTTGCCGACGCGCTCGCCGACTCCCAAAGCCGAGCCGTGAACTTGGTCCGCGCCACCCTCGATTGCTGCGATCGAGTTGATGACGCCTAAGCCACGATCCTGATGCCCGTGCCAGTCGAGACGAATGCCACCACCCTGCTCTTCGATAATTCGCTTGACGAAGCGGACGACCGCCCGCGCCCCGTCGGGCGTGGCGTGCCCGACCGTGTCGCAAACGCAAACCGCTTTCGCGCCCGCGCGGATCGCCGTTGTGTAGAGCGCGCGGATGGTTTCCGGGTCGGCGCGGGTCGTGTCTTCGGTGACATACATCACCGGCAGACCTTCGCCGACCGCGAAAGTGACGGCCTCTTCGGTCAGGCGCAGCAGTTTGTCGAGGGTCCAGTCTTCGGCGTAAAAGCGGACGGGCGAAGAGCCGATGAAGGTGCAGGCCTCAATGGCGATGCCGGCGCGTTGCGAAATCTCGGCGATCGGACGAATGTCGTTCTGGTGTGTGCGCGCGGCGCAGTTCGGGCGGATCCGCATCCGTTGCTCGACGATCTCGCGCGCCAGCCGTTCGACGCCCGCCGCGTGCGTGCCGCCCGCGCCGGGCAGCCCGATGTCGGCGGTGTCAATCTGGAGCGCGTTCATCAGGTGGAGCAACTCGATCTTCTTCTCGATGGAAGGCTCGCACACCGATGGCGATTGAAGACCGTCGCGCAGTGTCTCGTCGTCAAAGCTGATGGTTCGACCCGGCGGCGGGCTGGACAAGTTTATTTTGTTCCAATCGTAGATAAGTTCATTCGCGGGCACTTCGACAC
>JBOGOY010000389.1:0-4830 GCA_050748185.1 Pyrinomonadaceae bacterium | reverse complement strand
ATCAGTCCGGAAGGTCGAAAAAAGTCATCTGAGGTTGCACACAAGCAACACGTTTGCGAGACGTGCGGAGACATATTGATTGGCGGTTTCGGGATTCACAATCACCGACGCTGGCAGCATGGTTATAACCACAAAGTCGTCTCCGTCGAGTCGCTAGATGAGCGCGCCGATGTTTACTGCTTGACAGTTCCTGAATACGGCAACTTTGCGCTGGACGCGGGTGTGTTCGTCCATAACTGCGGGATGATGAGCGCGCGTTCGAACGTCGAGGCCGAGCGGGCGACGCCGGAGAAGCGGCTGGCATTCAACCGGGCGGTGATGGAGCGCGTCAATATGGGCGCGGGCGGCAAAAGCGTCCGCCTCGGCGCGTTGTCGAAGCCGGAATTTAATGAGTTGGTCCGCGGCGGCGCAGAGTATTACGTCGAGAAGTATGGCGCGACGTTCGACCGCAGCCGGGCGGAGCGCCATCGCATCCCGGTCAAAGACGATTGGGACATCCCGTGGGGCGGCAAGGGGATGCCGGAACGCGGGTTGAACCAGTTGGGGAGCCTCGGCGGCGGCAACCACTTCATCGAGTTGCAACGTTCGGAGCAGGCGGGGACGCTTTTTCTGCAAGTCCACACGGGCAGCCGTGGCTTCGGTCACGGGTTGGCGACTAACTACTTCGAGATGGCGCGCGCCGAGCGGCCCGAACAAATCACGGACATCGATCTCGGCTACTTCACGCCCGACTCGCGCCACTACCGCAGTTACCTGAACGCCGTCGCGGCCGGCGGCAACTACGCGATCCTGAATCGCCTGATCATCTTCGAGCAGGTATCGGAGGCGTTCCGCGAAGTATTCGGCGAAGAGCTTGAGTTGATCTACGAGATCAGCCACAACCTCGTGCAGCGCGAGTGGCATCCGGATTTCGGCGAGGTGTGGGTCCACCGCAAAGGCGCGACGCGCGCCTTCCCCGCCGGCCACCCGGCGCTTGCGGGCACGGCTTGGGCGGAGACGGGCCACCCGGTTCTGATTCCCGGCAGCAACAAAGATTGGAGCTACATCCTGCGACCGCTCGAAGGCGCGCGCAAAAGCGGTTACTCGGTCAACCACGGCGCGGGCCGCCGCCTGTCGCGCGGCGCGGCGGTGCGCGAGTTGTCGCAGCGCCAGATCGACGACGAGTACCGGGAGGCCGGCATCCTCGTCAACACCGATGGCCGCGTGCCGCTCGACGAAGCCGCGCCGTGCTACAAGCCCGCCGCCGAGGTCGTCCGCGCCGTCGTCGAAGCCGGCCTCGCCGAGATCGAGCACCAACTCTGGCCGCTCGCCTCGCTCAAAGGTGCGGACGAGCGCAAAGGCCGCAAGCGCGGGCGGCAGCAGCGGGGCAAGTTCGAGGGCAAAAAGACGAGCAGCCATTACTGATTTAACCGCCAAAGAAGTTGATCCGCGAAGGCGCGGACACTTCGCGTCGGCCATGTTGGCACGGATGTCAGCGTGTTCCTGCTCTGGAAACTGTCGAAGACGTGACCGGCGTGGACGTTGGAGCGGGGTTAATAATATTTAGACAGCAGCTTCTTCTCGTGTTTTACCAAATTAAGCGGCTAATGGTAGCTGTGCATCGGCAGTTTCTTTAGCCTCTCCGATTTTATCGTACTGCGCGCGGTGCGCGCCGCAAAGATGCGTTCTGGCGCAAGCGTCCCACCCACGCTTCCTTGTCCGTCGCCGGCGCGAACTGCTCTTTGGTGGCAATCCCTGCATCCACCCTAAAGAGCCGTTTGTCAGGGCTTTTTAACAAGTCTGCGAATATCTGAGTGACGGCTTCTTCGCAGGTGGCACCAAAGCGGGTGCGTCGCACCAACCCGCACACCATTGACGAGCGCCACCGTGGTGCGGACGGCGACGAGGTTGGCCGAAACCGCTCGGCCGCGCCCGGTGGCAATCACCCTTGCCCACCAAGTCACACTTCTTCTGCTTGGCTCTCAGACGCGCCATGGTCGAAGAGTCAATGGCTTGGACGCTGCGCCGCTCACGGCCCAAGCGCACCGCCTCGACCGGCAAGTGCTCCAGACACCACGCGAGCGCGCAAGCACAGAGCGCCTCCACACAGAGTTGGCCGCGCGCCAGCGCACGATGCGCGCGCTGCCAGCCCCACCGCAGAGGCACCACAGAGGGCACGGCGGCACGTGCGCGGCGGCCCTGATGCTGCACCACCAGTTGGCCGGTGAACATCGTCACCAGCACGATGCCGATGAAGTACGCGGTGCCCGCAGTAGGCAAGGCCGCGAATCAAGTTGTTAATCGCACTGGCGGCCAGATAAACTGGTGAGGCAGCCAGAGGAAGCGGAGTATTGTTTGGCTTAGACACCCGACAAGCAGCGCAAATGCTGGCTGCTTTTTGCTACTCATTTGGTAAAACACGAGAGAACCGTCCGGTGTATCCGGCGTAGTCTTCTCCCCTCTCCTCCAACAGCTTTCCCTTGACCACCCTCATCGCGCATGTTGTCAAAGACCACTCTCGCGTTTTCAATGTCCACGTCTTCGGGCACATCAAAGTACATCAAGTTGTACTGGGGCGATTGGTTTGAAATCCTTAGCGTGAACCTGTGAGTGCCAATCCTGCCGCCGGGCACGTCGGTTTGCTCGACCTTCTTCGTAGGCACGCCCGGCAGCAGAACCGAGAAGCGTCCTTCAGGCGACACAAATTCCCGCCACGCTTTAGGGTCGTAGTCAGCAACGGGCGGAGGTTCCTGTGCGTAAACGAGCGCCGAGCAGTTTATGAACAGAACGAGAAATAGGAGACAGCGGACGAGTTTCTGCAAAACAATTCACCTCTTTAACCAATTACATGAGGCAGTGGAAGGCAGGCGAAATCATACAACAACACTCCGCGCGAAGCCTAAGTGAGGGGTTATCCTCATGCCAAAAGAAAACCGCCCGCGAATCTTTGGGGGCGGCTTCGCTCATTTGCCTACGCCTCCGAAATAACTCACGCGCCTTGCTAAGAAGTCTCGTGTTGCTCGATGGTTTCGGGGTTTTGAATCAGCTCCTTATTTATTTTCATTTTGCGCCGATTGGCGTCCACGGCGACGTAGATGACTTCGGCCTCGGTGACTTTGATCCGGTCTGAGGTGCCGCCGTAGCGTTCGGCTTCGACGGTGACGCGGATGGTGATCGAGGTGGTGCCGATGCGCTCGGTCTGGGCGTAGAAGCTGACGAGGTCGCCGACGAAGACCGGCTCGTGAAAAACCACTTCGCGCATCGCGACGGTGACGAAGCGCTCGATGCGGGTGCGGCGGTGGGCCTCGACCGCGCCGGCGATGTCGATATAGCTGAGTATAATGCCGCCGAAGATGGTCCCCTGCGGATTGGTGTCGCGCGGCAAAAGGGTGATGCGGATGGCCGGGTCGCCGTATGAGTTCATGACGTTTCAGGGCGGCGCGTCTAAAGCACGGTCGTCGGTGCTTGGCCACGCACTTTTACTTTTCCTCTCAGGCTCTCTCAGGTTGAATATTTCGCCGCAAAGCATGACGGCGGGCCGCCGGGCGTGTCAAGCAGGTCGCCGCGCCCCGGCCAACTGCCGCCCCCCGGCCGTCATCTAAAGCTCCGTCGCCACAGGAATTTAACGGATTCGCGCGTGCGCGCGGCCACGTATCATCGCACCGGCTACGCAAGGCCGCACCTCAAAGAGAAGATTTTATGAAGCATTTTCTGTCACGCTTTCGACAGGCCGCCCTGTTCGCGTTCGTCTCCGCCGGCCTGCTTACCACCGCACTATATCCGGACGCCGCGGCTCAGTCCGCCCCGCAGACCGGCCGCGCCCGCTACGACGTCCAGCACTACCGCATCGACGCCGAACTGAGGCCCGCCGAGCACATCCTGCGCGCCAACGGCGACGTGACCTTCACGCCGCAGGACGCGACGCGCTCGATCGTGTTCGAGCTAAACGGCTCGCTCAAGGTCGAAGGCATTGAATACAAAGGCAAGCCCTTGGCGAGCTTCGTGCAAGACCCGGTCGGCGTGGACACTTTAGGCCCGGTCGTGCGCGTGGATTTGGGTGAAGTCGTCCAGCCGGGCACGCCCGTCACGCTGCGCTTTCGCTGGAGCGGCGCGCTCGTCACGCCCGAGGGCGGGCCGCTGGCGACCAAACGTCTGGCCTACGTCGGCGAAGAAGGTTCTTACCTGATGTATGCCGCGCGCTGGTTCCCTTTCCATGACTACGCGGCCGATCGCGCGACGGCCGAATTCAACATCATCGTCCCCGCGGGCTATCAGGTCGCCGGGACGAGCGACGAGCCGGTCGTGGGGCAGACGCGCGCAGGCGGCATGACCGCTTATCGCTTCGTCAACCGCCAGCCGACGCTCGTCGGCAGCTTCGCCGCCGGGCGGTTTGTCCCGCGCACGCTCAAAATCGGCGGCTGCGAACTACAGTTCTTCGTCCAGCCGGGCAGCGAAAATCGCATCGAGCCTTACGCCGAGTTGATCGGGCGGGCGATGGAGTTTTACGCCAAGCAGTACGGTCAGCCGGCCTTCGGCACGCGCTACACGATCGCGCAGATCGATGATGAGAGCCTCGACGCCTACGCCGCGCCGGGAATGCAATTCCTTTCGAGCCGGTTTTTCGACCCCGCGCGCCAACTCGCCGAAGAGCGCGTCGCGCGCGAGGCGGCCTACCAGTGGTGGGGCTTCACGACCTATCTCAAGTCTTTCGACGACGCATGGCTCTCGCAGGGGCTGGCCGAATGGAGCGCCTACGCATTTCGCGAGTCGCGCAGCGACGGCGCGACGCTCGACGCCGCCCAGCGCGACATGCAGGAGCGCGCCCTGATGTTCGAACAGGCGGCCTCGATC
>JBOGOY010000388.1:0-4840 GCA_050748185.1 Pyrinomonadaceae bacterium | reverse complement strand
CCGAAATCCGCATTCCGCAATTTATTACGCCATCGCCTGTCCTGACACGGCAGCGAAGATGAGAGCAGCGGCGGCTCCGATGAGCGTGATGACGATGACGACCGTCCACGCCGACCCGGCCGACAGCCGCGCCACCTTCCGCAGGCCGATCGCCGCGAGGAACAATCCGTAAATCTTGAACAAGTCGAACTGGCCGAGCGCCGTCGCCAGCACGGGCTGCTCGGTGCGGTTGACCAGCACGCCTAAGTTGGCGTGGATCAAGCCGCGCGCGGCCGTCGCCGCCTCCGACACATCGGGTGGGCTGACGTAGAGCATGATGATATTGGCGAGCGTGACGAGCAGGAACGGCGGGAAACTCGAATAAGCCCACACCGCGAGCGCCTGCCCGTAGCTCATCTGTTTGCCCATCGCCATCACGCCGAGCAGGTAAATCCCTGCCCCCACCGCCAGCACGAGGAAGCTTCCGATGAGCGGCGAAGCGTACCAGATCGCCTTGACGAACGGCTTCGACTGCATCTCGATGGCCTGTTCTTTTTGCTCGTCGGTCATTTGGTCGGCGCGCGGCGAGTCCTCGATGCTGGCGCGCACCATGTCGGCGTAATTAATTTTCGTGAAGAAGACGACGATGAAGATGGTCGCCACCACGGCCATCAGCAGCGTAGCGATAAGGAAGCGCGGACGCGCGCGTAGCGCCTCGAAAGTGCGTCCCGGCTCGAAGAAGATGTTCGCCAGCGTTTCAGGCGTGGACATTTCGGGCGCTTCTGGCGCGGGAGCGGCCGGAGCGTAAGACGCCGGAGGAGACGGATTCGATGGGGAGTATGTTTCGCTCATAGTTTTTTATGTGTCCTCAGAATTGAGGCTCGTCGAAGAGCATTCGGGAGTTTGCGCGACACGTCACTGTGCCGCGACGGGTGTGCGTTTTATCGTAATTTTCTACTAATGGCAAGAGTTATCGAAGTTACGGAAGACTCTATGTCCCCTGTACAGCGCGCAAGTCTGAATGGCGGGTCAGGTTCGGCAGCGGTGCCAAAGGAACAAACGGACCATTCACCGTTAAGAAAGACTAAGCCATAGCTGCTCTTGTACACTACAACCTCGCCACCAATCCACCATGCCGCACATCCTGAGGCAATCCATTTTCTCCGGGAAGGTTTTCAGTCGCACATCCTTCGACTCCACATTTGGCTGGACCTCCCCTTGTAGCGCCCGGATACACTTGCTGAACGATTGCCCATTGCAGTTTTCCAGTAGGAGTTACAAACCGCATTTGCCTCGTCCATTCATCTTTGTTTAAGTCGCCGCGACAGCCTTCTGGCATAAGCTCGTAATAAAGATGCGGCGTCCTTCCGGCCGAGACCATCCGTATAAAGTTCCAGCCTTTCAGCCAGCTTTGCCCTTAGTTCTGAAGGCACCTTGTTCAGGGCATCATCTGCCAGCTTAAGGTACTTACGATTGGGCTGGACTGATGCCGGAGCATTCATCCCTGATATACAGACAGCGATGAAGATTAGCGCGAGACTTGTTCGCCTTTTAACGCTCATTAGTATTTTCTCCTCGCTCGGCCCAACACTTACTAAGCGGCCGTCGGCGCATCGGCCCAGCCGGGCACGCGGATGCAGGCGACGGTGTGGCCGGGCGTGATTTCGCGCAAATCGGGATCGAGATGCGCGCATTCGGGGATCGCTTCGGGGCAGCGCGTGTGAAAGCGGCAGCCGGAGGGCGGGTTGATCGGTGTCGGCACGTCGCCCTTGAGGACGATGCGGTCGCGCTTGCGCGTCGGGTCGGGGATGGGGATCGCCGAGAGCAGGGCGCGCGTGTAAGGATGCAGCGGATTGGCGTACAACTCCGCCGCCGCCGCCACCTCGACGATGCGCCCCAAGTACATCACCGCGACGCGATCCGAGATGTGCTCGACCACGGCCAGCCCGTGTGAGATGAACAAGTAGGTGAGGTTGAAATCTTTTTGTAAGTCTTCGAGCAGGTTGACGACCTGCGCCTGCACCGACACGTCCAAAGCCGAGACAGGTTCGTCCGCGACGATCAGCTTCGGATTCAGCGCGAGCGCGCGGGCAATGCCGAGACGCTGGCGCTGGCCGCCCGAAAATTCGTGCGGGTAACGGTGCATGTAATCTGGATCGAGGCCGACTTTTGCGAGCAGCTCGGCGACACGCTCGCGACGCGCTCGCTTGTCGCCGATACCATGAACGACGAGCGGCTCGGCGACGATGTCCAGCACCTTCATCCGCGGGTTGAGGCTGGCGTAAGGGTCTTGGAAGATGATCTGCATCTCGCGCCGGAGTGCGCGCAGCCGGCCGCCAGACATCGCCCGCACGTCATCGTCTCCGAAATAAATCTCTCCGCCGGTCGGTTCGATGAGGCGCAGCAGGCAACGCCCGACGGTTGATTTGCCGCAGCCCGATTCGCCGACCAGCCCCAGCGTCTCGCCCCGGAAAATCTCGAACGTCACGCCGTCCACCGCGCGCACCACGTCGTCGCTGCCGGCGACGGGAAAGTGCTTGAAGAGGGCACGCACGCGAACCAACTCGGAGGCGCGCTCGGCGTCGCCACGCACCTCGGATGTGTGCGCGGCCTGCGCTTCCGCGCCGGGGACGGTTTGTAAGCGTTCGTTAGTAGTTCCCATGTTTGCGAGCAACGTGCGTAATCAAATTAACCACGGAGGACATGGAGGAAGTGATGAATGCGGAATGATGAATGATGAATAAAAAGCAGTTGGTCTGTCATTCATCATTCCGCATTCATCGTTCATCATTTGCCTCCTCTGTGTCCCTCCGTGTCCTCCGTGGTAAAAATTCACCAGTTCTTTACGGCGATATGCTTCCCGTCTCACTCTCCGCCTGATGGTCAGCAGCCACGGCCGCCGCCAGATCGTAGAGCACGCAGCGCACCTTCGCATCGTGCTCCAACTCGTAGAAAGGGATGCGCTCGCCCTCGGTGCAGCGCGGCATCCGGTGCGGGCAGCGCGGCGCGAAATGGCAGCCGGGCGGCAGGTCGGTCGGCTTCGGCACGATCCCCTCGATGGTCTGCAAGCGCTCGGCCTTTTGCGCCTCGGCGGCGGTCAGTTTCGGCACCGAGCGCAGCAATCCTTCCGTGTACGGATGCTTCGGGCGCGCGAACAACTCTTCGACCGGCGACTCTTCCACGATGCGCCCCGTGTACATCACCGCCACCCGATCCGCGACCTCCGCGACGACGCCCAGATCGTGCGTGATGAGAAGCACCGCCAGTTCGCGCGACCGCCGCAACTCGTTCAACAACTCCAGAATCTGCGCCTGAATCGTCACGTCGAGCGCGGTTGTCGGCTCGTCTGCGACGAGCAATTTGGGATCGCATGCCAGCGCCATCGCAATCATCACGCGCTGGCGCATCCCGCCCGAGAGTTGGTGCGGGTAATCATCGACGCGACGCGCGGGATCGGGGATCGACACCTCGCGCATCGCCTCGACCGCCGCCTCGCGTGCCTGCCTACCGTTCATCCGGCGATGCAGCCTCAACGCCTCCGCGATCTGCTCGCCGACCGTATAGACGGGGTTGAGCGAAGTCATCGGGTCTTGAAAAATCATTGCGATGTCATCGCCGCGAATCTCGCGCATCCGCGACTCTGACAGTGTGAGCAGATTCTTTCCGTCGAACCGGACCTCGCCCTCCACGATCCGGCCGGGCGGTCCGATCAAACGCATGATCGAAAGCGCCGTCACGCTCTTGCCACAGCCCGACTCGCCCACCAGCCCCAACAACTCACCGCGGTCCAAGTGAAAGTTGATTCCGTCCACCGACTTGACGACGCCGGCGCGGGTATGGAAATGCGTCTGAAGATTATTGACTTCGAGTAGATGTGACATATAAAGCTTGGTCAAGAATCATTCTACACCGTCAAGGCCTCGCGGTACTCGCCCCACACGCATCGCAGGCGGTGGCTGATCTCGCCGGCATGGGCATGTTGGCTTTAGCCCTGTTGACCGCCGTCCGCCTTGAAACCTATCTTACGGCGCGGCGGCGTGGCGGGCGGCTGCATCAACTCCCGAATCGCCCGGAACACGACTTGGAATTGAGCGTCGTACTTCCGCTCCATCTCCTCCAGCTTCTGCGCCAATTCTTTGTGTGTGGCCAGCATCTCACGCAGCCGGACGAAGGCACGCATGATGGCGATGTTGACCTCAATAGCCCGCTCGCTACTGAGGACGCTGGACAACATCGCGACGCCCTGCTCCGAGAAGACATAAGGGGCATAGCGCCGGCCGCCGCGCCCTTTCTTTGAGGTCACAAATTGTGACCTCAAAGAATCATCTTCGATCTTTGAGAGCGCAAATTGCGCTCTTAAAGATTCGGACTCTTTGGCCGTGAGTTGGAACATAAAGTCATTCGGAAAGCGTTTGAGGTTGCGCCTGACGGCTTGATTGAAGACTATAGTTTGCACGCCATACAGTCCGGCCAGATCACTATCGAGCATCACTTTTTGGCCGCGTATCACGTAGATGCGACGCTCAATGAAATCATCTGCGATAGCAATTTGCTGGCGCTTGGTGAGAGCTTTCCTAGCAGGCATTGAGGTTTACCTCCTACGAGTTAGCGTCTTGGCTCAAACTGTCAAGGCTTCGCGGTACTCGCCCCACACGCGCCGCAAGCGGTGGCTAATTTCGCCGACGGTGACGTTTGCTTCGACGCAGGCAAGAATACGTGGAAGCAAATTCTCGGTGCCGCGCGCGGCTTCTTCGAGGGCGGCGAGCGCGGCTTCGGCTGTGTCGTGGTCACGGGCGTCGCGTAAGTGCTGGAGGCGTGCGACCTGCGCCTGTTCGATCGAAGGATCGATGCGGAGCAGAGG
>JBOGOY010000387.1:0-4841 GCA_050748185.1 Pyrinomonadaceae bacterium | reverse complement strand
AACAGAATGACCGCTACGGGCGGAAAAACTCCGAGCTTGATCTCCGGCTGGCCGAAGCGCGCGCGGTCGCTCGCGATCACGATGTCGCAGGCGGCAACCAGTTCGCACCCACCGCCCAAAGCCGCGCCGTCCACGACCGCGAGCACAGGCTTCGCCATCCGCTCAAGCTGGCGGAAGATGTCGTGGAACGAGTCGAGCATCTGAAAGATCGTCTCTTCGATGTGCTCCTCGACGGCGACGCCCGCGCTGAAGGCCCGCACCTCCGGCGTCGCCTCGAACACGACCGCTACCACGTCGCGCCGCTCGGCGCACTCCGCGAGCGCGTCCGCGACCTCGCGCATCATCGCGATGTTCAGCACGTTCAGCGGCGCGCGCGCGAGCACGATCCGCCCGACGCGATCTTCGACTGTGAAACGAATGTGCTGCATAAGACAGTGACAGGTGACAAGTGACAGGTGACAAGATAATGGGCAATAGGTGACGGGTAACAGAAAAGGTGGGTTTTTCCTGCCACCTGTCACTTGTCACCTGTCACTGCTTTAAGGGCGTTTTCAGCCAGCCTTCGTACAGACGCGCCTGCTCGGGTGTGGGGTTCTTGAGAGGGACGATGCGGTAATCGCCCTCTGTGCGCGCGCCGAGTTTGATCGTGATGGTGCGAAGGTCGTCTTGTCGGAAGACGGTCAACTGGACGCTATCACCCGGTCGCCGCTCGTCGAGGCGCGCGTTGAAGGTTTGCAGGTTCACGCGCTGCCCTTCGAGCGCGATGATGTGGTCGAAGGCGTTCAAGCCCTGATCGTAAGCGGGCGTGCCGGCCAGCACGTTCAAGACTAAGAGGCGGTCGCCGTCCTGCCTGAGGTTCGCGCCGAGGTAGCTGCGCGGCGCGGGCCGCTTCGCCGGGTCGCCGGCCGCCCCGGTCGTAGACAGTTGCAGGCCGAGGGCGTTGAGGCCCGCGTTGTAATCGAGTTCCGCCGTGCCGCGCACGTTGGCGTCGAAGAACTGTGCGAGACTCGCGCCGGCCATCTGCTCGCTCACGCGCTGAAAGTCTTCGGGCGTGAAGTTGCGCCCTTTCTTCGCGAACTCTTCGTAGAGGAACCGCAGCACGTCGTCGAGCGACTTCGCGCCGTTCGAGCGTTTGCGGATTTCGAGGTCGAGCAGCATCCCGACGAGGCCCCCTTTGTCGTAATAGGAGATCTGCGAGTTAACCGAGTTTTCGTCCTGCCGGTAATACTTGATCCACGCATCGAAACTCGCTTCTTCCAGACTCAGCACGCGGCGGCCCGGCACGTTCTGCACGTTCTGAATCTCGCGCGCGAGGAGGTCGAGATACTCCTTGTCGGTGACGAGGCCGGCGCGCCGCAAGAGAAGGTTCTCGTAATAGTTGGTGACGCCCTCGGCGACCCACAGCAGTTTGGTGTAATTCTCCTGTGTGTAATCGAAGGGACCAAGCACATCGGGCTTAATCCGCTTGACGTTCCAGAGGTGGAAGAACTCGTGCGCCGTCAGCGAGAGAAAGCCGCGATAGGTCGCCTCGGGCCGAAAGCCGTAGCGGTTGAAAATGATCGCGGTCGAGTTGAGGTGTTCGAGGCCGCCGCCGCCCGCCGCCCGCAGGTGGTAGATGAAGAGATAGTCACGGTAGGGGACATCGCCCATCATCTGGACGCACGCTTCGGCGATCTTCTGCACGTCGCGGCGCAGGCGCTCGGGGTCGTAGTTGCCTTCGCCGTCAATCACGATGCGGTGGGGCACGCCGCGCACCTCGAAGGTCATCGTCCGAAATGCGGCGACCTCGACCGGCGAGTCGTAGAGGATGTCGAAATTTTCGGCGCGAAAAGTGTTCTCGCGTCCCCCGGCCGAGGGCAACCCGGTCGCCACCTTCCAGTCGCCGAAGGGGACCACGCGCAGCGTCGAGGGCGCGTTCAACTGCCCCTCGGGGTACATCAGCAGCGCGGCGTTATTCCAGAAAGCGTGGCGATCGTTCAACTCGTTGGTCCGCACCGTCAACTCGTTCGCATAGACGCGGTAAGTGGCCTTGACCTCGCGCGCCGTGCCGGCATCTACCCGCCAAGTATTCTTGTTAACTTTACGCCACTGGACCGCCCGCCCGCCTGCTGCCTCGGCCGCAAAGTCCTGCACGTGCCGCTCGAACTCGCGGACGAGGTACGAGCCGGGGGTCCAGACGGGCATCACCAGATCGAGCTGCGACGGGAGACTGCTGTTGCGCCCGGCCGCGACGCGCGCCTCGACATGCAGCAGGTGCGTGTAAGGCTGTGGCATCGAGACGATGTAGGTGATCTCCGGCGCGGGGCCGGCGACGCGGGGTTGAGTCTGCGCGCTAAGTATAGGTGCAGCCGTCAACCACAGCACGGACGCGAAGACGAGAACGAACGAACGGCGGGTAAGACGCATCGCGCTTGAAGTGTTTCCTTTGCTAGAGAATGTCGTGCGGGAAGAGTGCCACGCGGGCATCTTACTACGAAAGCGGAAGCGGAGGCCAAACGGCGACACTTCCGGCTTCCAAGACACGACGCCCGTGTTGCGATGTTCCATCAGCCGTTATAAATTTCGGTAGTAGCTCAGTCAAAAGAGACGAGAAGGCCGACGTGGCTTGCGACCTAGATTGAGCCATTACCGTCATCTCTTCTACACGGATTACTTTGACCGCCGAGCAAATCAATCAAGGGAGGAAGCAAATGACCGTCATTACCTGCACGAACTGCGGTGCGAAGAACCGCGTGGACGAGCACGCCGCGCAAGCCTTGCGGCCAGTCTGCGGCAAGTGCGGCGAACGGCTGGAGGCGCAACCCGGCGCGTCAGCGGGAGAGGGCACTAAACCCGTCACCGTCACCGACGCCACGTTCGCCGGCGCGGTTCTGCAACACGGAGGCGGCCGGCCCGTGCTGCTCGACTGCTGGGCCGAATGGTGTGGCCCCTGTCGTATGATTGCGCCGGTGCTGGACGAACTCGCCGCTGAATCGGCCGGACTCTACCGCGTCGCTAAGCTGAACGTGGACGAAAACCCGCGGACCTCGGCGCAGTTCGGCATCCGCAGCATCCCCACCCTGCTCATCTTCAAAGACGGCCAACTCGTCGATCGCCTCGTCGGGGCGCACCCTAAGCAGGCCATCGCCGCGCGCCTCGCCACCCACGTTTAGCATCAAAGGTAAAAAGGGGATTTAGAACTGAGGGGAAAAGGGGAAAGGGGGAGAAGGGGAAAGGGTAGGAATGGCTCGGAACGAGCAGCGTCTGATCTTTTACCCACTTCCCCTTTTCCCCCTTTTCCCCTTTGTTCTTATTTGACCGTCACCGCCAACTCTTTCTTACCGCAGGGCACTTTGAAGACGACGCTGAAGGTGCCGGTCGTATTGCTGATCGAAGTGATAGTGAATTTGAAGAGGCCTGCGGCCGCGTCGGTGGCGGGCTCGCGGAAGATAACGATGTGGGACCAGTCGGACGTGGTGGCGGTGACTTCGCCGCCGGCCGCCCCAGCAGCGAACGTCGCGGAGACGAGGGCTGCGCCGCCGTTGTTGTCGAGGGACACCGACTCGGCGTCGAGCGCGAGCGGGCAGTCGTTCCGGGGTTCAGGCGTGGCGCGGCGACGGCGGCGCGTCGGAGCCGACGCGGCAGCCGGGGCAGTGGCCGCGATCTCCTCGGGCGGCGGTGTGTCGTCGGTGGGCTCGGGCGATTTACGGGGCAGCGCGGGGAGCGTCGGCGGCGCGGGCATATCGGATTTCGTCGCTGCCACTTCGACGGGCCGAGGTTGAACTTCCGCGTCTGAAATCTCCGGCGTCGGCCGTGCCGCCGCTGCTGCCGCTGGTCCCTCCGACGTCCGGGTAGGGGAACTGCTCGAGTCGTCTCTCGCCGGCGCGGCCGGAGGAGTCGGGTTCGGCTCGGGCGTCGCCGTCACCGAAGGCTCGGGCGACGGCTCATTGACAGCGGGACTCGGAGACGGTTCGGGCGTCGGCGACTGGGCGGCCCGGCCCTCAAGCGGGCGGGCGGGCGCGGCGGCGTTGGTCCCCTCCTTCTCCGCATTCGGCCGCGATTCGGCCGGCGTGTCGGTGGCGGCGCGTAGGGCGGATTCGCCGTCAGTCTGCGCCGGCCGCAGTTCCGGCGCAGGCGTGGCGATCGTTGCCGACCGTGGCGCGTCTGTGGCGGTGGCCGCGGCGTTCGTCGCCGCGGGGACGCCGAGGGGCGTGCCGAGGGACGGCGGGATGATTTGGGCCGCGGGCCGGCGCGCGGCGCGGGTCGGCGACCGGGTCGGCCTCGCCGACGATGTATCGGACGGGCCGCGCGGGCCGGCGGTGACGGCGGATGATGCGACAGCGCCGAGTTTCTGCTCGAAGCCTTCGAGCGAGCCGTTGACCTCGCGGTAGAGAGCCTCGACGACGGCCAAGCGCGCAGGGTTCGGCTCCCTCAGGTTGTAGCTCTTCAGATAGGCGGCGAGCGCCTCGGCCGGCTGATCGTTGGCGTGCAAGGCCGCGCCGAGACGCCACAGTGCGCCGCGCCAATAGAGACTGTTTTCGGGCAGCACCGAGACGGCGCGGCGCAGCGCGATGACCGCCTCGGGCACGCGATTCTGGTTGAAAAGATTCCAGCCGAGCGTCTCTTCGATACGCCCGCGCATGATGTTCGACAGCACGTGGCGCGGCACTTCGGGGATGTCGGGCGTCGCTCCCAAATTGATGGCGCGGGCGCGGGCGTCGCGCAACTCGTCGGCCATCAGGGCGTTGGTCACGACCGGTGTGTCGAGTGCCGGCTCGACGCCCTTCTTGCTGGCCTCTGCGAGTTCGCGTACCTCTTCGGGCGCGAGGTTGTGGCGGAGCAGCCGGCCGGCGGCGTAGAGC
>JBOGOY010000386.1:0-4841 GCA_050748185.1 Pyrinomonadaceae bacterium | reverse complement strand
ACCCCATCCCGGCCGGCTCGACCCTGACCGACGCGGAGGCCGCGAACGTCCTCGGCGGCGAGGCCACGATGTGGAGCGAGTGGGTGAGTCCCGAGACGATCGACTCGCGCATCTGGCCGCGCACCGCCGCCATCGCCGAGCGACTTTGGTCCCCACGCACGATCACGGACGTGGAAGACATGTACCGCCGCTTGTCGGTCGTCAGCGTGCAACTTGAAGAACTGGGGCTGACCCATGAAAAAAATCAGGTGATGCTACTCAGGCGGATGGCGCAGGGTAAAGAGATCGCGCCGCTGCAAACACTGGTCTCCGTCGTCGAGCCGGTCAAGGAATACCGGCGTTACCAGATGCGCCCGCAGACCATGCTCAGCCCGCTGACGGGCCTTATCGACGCGGCGCGGCCCGATAGTGAGGCGTCGCGTCGGTTCGCCTCGATGGTTGACGCGATGCTCGCCGGAGCCCCGCGCTTCGAGCCTTACTCACAAAAGATTCACAGTACGCTCTCCGAGTGGCGCGACGCCGGCCCCGAGTTGGAGGCGTTGATCGACAAGTCGCCGGCGCTGCACGAAGCGAGGCCGCTCGCCAGAGATTTGTCGGAGATGGGGACAGCCGGACTTGAAGCTCTATCTTTCCTATCGCGCGGCGTCGCCGCACCCGCCGAGTGGCGAGACGCCCGCCTCGCCATGCTCGAACAGGCCGCCAAGCCAAAAGCGGCGCTGGAATTTCCCGTCATCCCGAGCGTCAGGCAGTTAATCGTCGCGGCCTACGAGATGCCGCGCCTCAAGACCATGACGCAGGCCGAGTGGCGAGCGCACGTCAAACAACTCGCGACGCCGGCCCCGCCGCAACCCGGCAGGTAAGGCCCACCGACGGCTACCAAGTCGCGTCGAAACCAGAGGAAGAAAATTCGCCGCGGATGAACGCGGAGCAGCGCGGATCAGAACATCTATTCTGATCCGCGCTGCTCCGCGTTCATCCGCGACTCATCTCTCTTTTGCTTGCACTCTGGTAGACGACGTTTCCTGACCGACTTAATGATTCGTTGTCTTGGTCCCCTGAATGACGGGAGGCATGGTCCCGGCGGCGCTCAGTGGTTGAAATCCTCTAATCGGCAGGCGCTGATCCTTTTCGTCGCACCCGGTAAGCGGCCGAAGCGGTCACGCCTTTGCCCTGTGTGATGGTCAGTATCTGATCGGGCGCGACGCCGGGCACGGTTTCCGTCTCGCCGCCGCTCCAACGCACTTCGACGCCCTCGATCTTCTCTTCGGGGCCGAGGCCAAAGTGCAACCGCAGATCGTTCTGCGAGAGATAGCTCGCGCCCGCCTGCACCTCCTGAAGATACGTGCGTTTGGAGGTGCGAAGCGTGACGCGCGCTCCGATCGCTTCGCGGTTCCCTTTGACTTGGACGAGCTTCAAAGTGACGCGGCGGTTCTGGTTGTCGCTGGTGTTAAGCAGGACGGTCGGAGCTTCGCCCAGATTCACGATCACGGCGTCTGTCAGCCCGTCGTTGTCGAGATCGCCGAAGGCGGCTCCGCGCCGTGATGCCAACGGCAGGTCGCGGAGGCCCGCTTCTCTCGACACCTCTTCAAACGTCGCGCCCCCGAGGTTGCGAAAAAGCAGGAAAGGCTGCCGATAACCCGACTGATTTTTGCCTTGAGCCAACTCAAGCTGCGGATAGACGTGCCCGTTAGCCACCAGCAGATCAAGCCACCCGTCGTTGTCGAAATCCACGAACGCCGTGCCCCAGCCCACGAGGGGGCGGCTCGGTTGCCCGATCTTGGAGGCGAGCGTGATGTCGGCGAAGCCCTGTGGGCCGAGATTCTTGTAAAGAGCGTTTGGCTCGTTCTCGAAATTGCTGATGAAGAGATCGAGTTTGCCGTCGAGATCGGCGTCGCCCCACGTCACGCCCATCGAGCCCTGCTCCGCCCCCGACTCGCTGTAGCTGACGCCCAACTCCGGCCCGACCTCCGTGAAAGTGCCGTTCCGGTTGTTGCGATACAGGTAGTTGTAAGTGGCGTCGTTGGCGACGAAGAGATCGAGCCAGCCGTCGTTGTCATAGTCGCCCCAGACGGCCCCCATCCCGTAATGCTTTCTGGGGTCGCCGACGCCCACCCGCTGCGACACCTCTTCAAAAGTGCCATCACCCCGGTTGCGGTAAAAATAATCGGTCTCGCCCGGCAGTCCCCTCGGGCCACACTGCACGCGGATGCCGCGAAACGAGCAGGTCGGGGAACTGCCGAACTCCGGCAGGTTATTCAAGTCAATCGAGACGTAGCGCGCCACGAACAGATCAAGGTCGCCGTCGCGATCGTAGTCGGCCCACGCCGCCCCGGCGCCGAACCCGCCGCCGCGCACACCCGCGCGCTCCGTCACATCCTGAAATTTGCACGGCCCCGTACCGCGGTACAAAGCGTTTCCGCCAAAGCCGGTGGCGAAGAGATCGACGAAGCCGTCGTTGTCGTAATCGACCGCGGTGACGCCCATGCCCCAGCCTTTGCGCGCGAGCCCGGCCGCGGCCGTGACGTTCTCGAACTTCGGCGACTTGCCGGTGTCGCGTGGCTCCGTCGTCTGACGGTAGAGCGTGAGGAACGGATCGCCGCCCGCGACCTTGAAGCGCTCAACCGACGAGCCGTTGACCACCGCCGCGTCGAGATATTGGTCCCCATCACAATCAAACAGGGCCACGCCCCCGCTCATCGACTCGACGATGTAGCGTTTCTCGGGTGCGGAGACGTGCGGGACGGTCATCCCACTCGTGGCCGAGACATCCGCGAACGTGATCGCGGGAGACTGGCCGGAAGCGGCGGGCGACTGAAAGACAAGCCAGCACGCGAGCAACCAGACGACAGCGCGGGCGGATACATGGCGAGGCTTGTTTCTGATCATTTCGCGGACTTCACGGCCGGCCGGATGCGCTCGAACGGCACGACGCCCTCGCCTTCAAGCACTGAGTAGAATTTATCCGCGGCGAGGTCTTTCAGTCTTTCCACTTTCCCGGAGGGCCAGCGGATTTCGACCAGATCGATCTTCGCGTGTTTGCCGGTACCGAAGTGTAAGCGCAGATCGTTCTGCGACAGGTAACTCGCGCCGCTGCGGATCTCCTCGGTCTGTGTCACTCCGCCGGCCACGAGTTTGACGCGCGCCCCGATGGCGAGGCGGTTGCCTTTGACGGCCACCAGTTCGAGCGTGATCCAGTGGTTGCCGTCGCCGCCTTCGTTGCGCAGGATCATCGGCAACCCGTCGAGGTCGTTGACCACCACATCCACGTGGCCGTCGTTGTCCAAGTCGCCGAAGGCCGCGCCGCGCGAAACGCGGGGCTCCTGCAACGCCGGCCCCGCCTGCCGGCTCGCGTCACAGAACGTCCCATCGCCCTGATTGATGTGCAACAGCTTGGGCTGGCGGTAGCGCGCGCCCGACGGCAGCGTGTCGATCTGCGGATAGACGTGGCCGTTGACCACCAGCAGATCGAGCCAGCCGTCGTTGTCGAGATCGAAGAAACTGGTCCCCCAACCCACATACGGGCGCGACATCTGCGCGACGTTCGCCGCGAAAGAGACGTCGGCGAAATTGTCGTTGCCTTCGTTCCGGTACAAGGTGTTGTACTCGTCGGCAAAGTTAGTGACGAAGACGGAGAAGCGTCCGGTGTGGAGATAATCGCCGATGGCGACTCCCATGCTGCCCTGTTCCGAGCCGTCGCCGCTCACGCCCGTGCCCGATTCCAACCCGATCTCCGTGAGCTTGCCCTGCCCGTCGTTGCGGTAATAAAAGTTCGGCGTCGAGTCGTTGGCGACGTAGGCGTCGAGGCGGCCGGTATTGTTGAAGTCTGACCAGAGCACCTGCATCCCGTAGTAGCCGCCCGGATCGCCGGCGTTCGCTTGACGGGTGACGTCCGTAAACGTCCCGTCGCTGTTGTTGCGAAACAGGCTGTCGCCGGCTCCTTTGAGACCGCGCGGCCCGCATTGTACGTCGAGGCCACGAAACTTGCAGGTCGGGCTAGAGCCGAAGCTCGGCAGATCGTTGAGTTTGAAGTCCACGTAGTTGGCAACCAGCAGGTCTAGGTTTCCGTCGCCGTCGTAATCGCCAAAGGCGGCCCCGGCGGACCACCGCCCGTCGGCCACGCCCACCGCCTTCGTCACGTCTGTAAAAGCGCCGTCGCCGTTGTTGCGATACAACACGTTGCCGCCGAGACAGGTCACGTACATGTCCGGCCAGCCGTCGTTGTTGTAATCGCCCACCGCACCGCCCATCGCGAAACCGGGGTGGCCGACGCCCGCTTTATCCGTCACGTCCGCAAACGTCCCGTCGCGGTTGTTGCGGTAGAGCGCGCTGCGCGCCTTCCTTCCCTGCAACGCCATCTCGACCGTCGGCGCGTTGGTCAGGTAAATGTCCTGCCAGCCGTCGCGATCGTAATCGACGAGTAGCACGCCGCCGCTCATCGATTCGACGATGTACTTCTTCTCGGGCGCGGAGTTGTGAACGAAGCGAATGCCGGTCTTCGCGGTGACATCAACCAGACGCGGAATTCGGCGCGGCCCGCAGTCATTGGCGTTGCGCTGCGCGACGACGCGAGGGCTGAAACAGCCAGCCCACACGAGCAGCACGAACATCAAACAACGCCCGCGCGTCCTCATGGCGTGGTCCCCTTCTCTCTCTGATTCTTGAGTTGCTGAAACAGGTCCAAATGTTTGCGCGCCAGCGCGCTTTCGCCGGCGCGGTGGTAGAGGCGGCTGAGTTGAAAATGCGTCTCGGCGTCCTGCGGAGCAAGCGCCGCGGCCCGTTCAAGCGCCGCGCGCGCCTTCGCTTCGGCGCCGGCCTGCAAGTAAAGGGCGCCCAGATCGCGC
>JBOGOY010000385.1:0-4852 GCA_050748185.1 Pyrinomonadaceae bacterium | reverse complement strand
GCGTCAGACGTGCCCCCTCGGCGACACGCAGCCGCGAGCCCTCCGCGAGGCCGCTCACGTCCGATTCCGTGATGACCGTTTTGGCTGACTCGTCGCGGGCGAAATCCTGCTCTTCCGGCTCGCGCTTTGTTGCCGCCATGTCCACGAAGCGCGACGCGGGGCGAGCGGCAGCCGTTGAATCTCCGGCTGCTGGAGCCGAGGGCCGGGGCGCGGACGGCTCGCTCCCCTCCTCCGCCGGCAGCGTGTTGTTGAGCACCTCGCGCACCAGCGCGCGCACGCGCTCACGTGTTGATTGAGTCTCGTCAGGCATAAGCGCGGATGGCGGTTTTCGGTTTTCAGTTTCGGACTTCAGGTTGAGGCGTTAGCTTAAGACGCCCCTTTGGCTTTGCTGAAAACTGAAAACCGAAAACTGAAAACTTATCAAGTTGACCTCTCTCGAACCCTTACTTTAGTATGTCGCACCTTGAGCCGCACGCGCAAATTAGTCCGTTAAGTCGCCTGCCGGTCGCTGGCGCTGGCAATCAAACAGCGTATCGGCAAACCGTCGAATCAATTTCGAGGAGCATCTTTTGTGACGACTACATCATCCGCCCTCACGCCGTCAGAATTCAACCACCCGAATCTCGAACCGCTCATAACCGCCGAGCGAATTCAGGCGCGCGTCAGCGAGATGGGCGCGGAGATCGCGCGCGACTACGCGGGGCAGAATCCGCTGCTGCTCGGCGTGTTGAAAGGCGCATGCCTGTTCCTGAGCGACTTGGTCCGTGCGACCGACCTGCGGCTCGGGCTGGAGTTCATGGCCATCTCCAGCTACGGCGCATCGACGCGCTCTTCGGGCGAGGTGAAGATCGTTAAGGACTTGGACGTGCCCATCGAAGGGCGCGACATCCTCGTCATCGAAGACATCGTGGACACCGGGCTGACGCTTTCGTACCTGCTCGCCAACCTGCGATCGAGGGGCGCGCGCAGCGTCAAACTCGCCGCACTCCTCAACAAGCACGAGCGCCGCCTGCGCGAAGTGCGGATCGACTACCTCGGCTTCGACATCCCGGACGCCTTCGTCGTCGGTTACGGGCTCGACTACGCCGAGCGCTACCGCAACCTGCCTTTCATCGCCGTTCTCAAAGATCCTTCTGCTCACTAACCGACCGACGGGTGGCAGGGTAAGGGTTCACGCCCCTACCCCGCCACCCGTCACACGGCATCCGCCGAGCACGACGGCGACGACTACGGCGGCCCGCCCGTCAACGCCCCTAAAAAGCTCTCGCCCGCGCCGAGGCGCAAACCGAAATTCTCGGCAATGGTCTGGCCGATGTCCGCGAGCGACTGGCGCGTGCCGAGGTCAACTCCGGCGCGAGCCCGCTGGCCGTAAACCAGCAGCGGGACGTACTCGCGGGTGTGATCCGTGCCGCGGTAGGTCGGGTCGTTACCGTGATCGGCGGTGAGGATGAGCAGATCGCCCGCGCACATCGCCGCGGTGATCTCGGGCAGGCGGGCGTCGAAGTGTTCGAGCGCGCGGGCGTAGCCCTCGACATCGCGGCGGTGGCCGAAGAGCATGTCGAAGTCCACGAGGTTCGAGAAGATGAGGCCGCGCGACTCGGCGCGCAAAGCGTTGATTGTTTGATCGATCGCTTGATCGTTGTTCTTCGCCGTGAGGTCCGCGGTCGCGCCCACAGAGTCGTAGATAGAAGCGATCTTGCCGACGCAGACCACGTCGAGACCTTTTTCGTTGAGGGCGACGAGCAGGTTCTCGCGCGGCGGCGGCACGGCATAGTCGTGGCGATTCTCGGTACGGTAGAACTGCCCCGGCGCGCCGAGAAAGGGACGCGCGATGACGCGGCCGACTTCGTGCGGCCCACGTAGGATGCGCCTCGCCGTCTCACAAATCTCGTAGAGACGCGCGACCGGGATCACCTCTTCATGCGCCGCGATCTGAAAGACCGAGTCGGCCGAGGTGTAGACGATCGGCTTGCCCGTGCCGACATGCTCCGCGCCGAGTTCTTTGATGATCTCAGTTCCAGACGCCGGCACGTTGCCGAGCACGCCGGGGACATTCGCCTCTCTGACGAAGCGTTCCAGAATGTCGGGCGGGAAACCTGCCGGGTACGTCGGGAAAGCCTTGTCGAGAATGATGCCCGCCATCTCCCAGTGGCCGGTCGTCGTGTCCTTGCCGTTCGAGCGCAGCGCGCAGCGTCCGTAAGCGCCACGCGGCGCATCGACCGGCGGGACGCCGGCGAGCGGGCGAACGTTGCCGAGGCCAAGATTTTGCAGGTTCGGCAAACCCACCCGTCTTGACTCGCAGATGTGGCCGAGCGTGTCCGCGCCCGCGTCGCCCCACGCGGCGGCGTCCGGCATTTCGCCCATGCCGACACTATCGAGGACGATGAGGACGGTACGATTAAAGGCGCTGCTGTTTGTCATGATCATTGTTGGCGGCTTTTCTCCGCGACTTAAGCGGTTTTAGCGTGAGACAGTTTCTCGTAAAGCCGCAAAGGAGCATCAAGTTTTTGGCGCTTGGTAGCCTTCGCGCGCATTGACCTGCGCGCCCGGCACGCCGCGCAGTTCGACGCGGATTTTGCGGAACGAGCCGTCGCGCGCTTTATTGGTCGAGTAGTAGCCGAGGCTGTACTGCTTGCCGATGTCGGCGGCGACCTGCGCGAAAGCTTGGCGCGCGTCGCGCAGGTCGAGCGCGGTAAAAGTCTTGCCGCCAGAGGCGCGGGCGAGGTCGTTCATCTCTTGTTGAGCGAGCCGGTAGAGCTGGCGGCTGATGTGCATTCGCTCAATGGGGCCAAGTTGGCAGAAGCTGGCGTAGTCGGCCACCTCGGCACTGGGGTTGAAGAGGCGGCGGTAACGTTGGAGTTGCACGCGCGAAAGCGAGAGGCGGCCGTCGTCGGCGCAGTCCCTCATCAGTCGATCTTCGACGTAGTCTTCGGTATTGACCTGAATGAAGTAGGAGAGCGCGCCCGCGCGCAGAAACTCGGCGCGCACTTCGTTGAACTCGGCATCGCTGGTCGAGTCCACGCCGTCGGTCAGGGCGACGAGGGCGCGGCGGCCACGCAGTTCGGACTCGCGCGGCTGCTCGCGAAAGACTTCTTTGACGACGCGCTCCAAGGCGTCGTAGAACGGCGTGCCGTTGCTCGCCCCGAGTTGGTCGAGCGCTTCGCGCAGCAATTCGCGATCACTCGTGAGCAATGTTTTGACCTCGACCACGGCGCGCTTTTCGATTCCGTCCTCCGCGGTATTGAAGGCGACGATGCTGACGCGATCGCCGGGCCTGAGCGCGTCGATGAAGAGGTTGGCAGCGCGACGGACAAGGCCGAGTTCGGCGCGGGTCGAGCCGGAAGTGTCGAGCAGCAGCGCGACCTCGAAGGGCGCGTCGGTCGTGGCGAAGTTGGAGACGCGCTGCGGGCGGCCGTCCTCATAGATGATGAAGTTGTCGGCGCGCAAGCCCGCCAGCGGGCGGCCCGTCCGATCCCTGACGGTGACGGGGACGGGGACCAGTTGCGTCTCGACGCGCACTACGTCGTCTTCGCCGACCTCTTCCGCGCCGGAGCGGGTGCCACCGGCCGAGGGCTTTTCGACCGGCTCGGGCATCTCGCCCCGCGGCCGCGACCCGACGCGGCGCGGCCTCTGCTGCGCGGGCGACTGCCTGCGTGTCTCATCAGACACTTCCTGAGCGAGGGCGGCCTCAACCAACACGCACGGCATCAGGCACAGCAGCGCGCTCGCTAACGCGATGGCCCCGAACGCACGAGGGGCGCGTCTCAGAGATTGTCGGTAATGCATCATCGGCTTACACTCTCGGAAGTGACAGATAACAGGAAAGAAAAACTGTCTTTCGCACATCATGGTTCGCCCGTTATTCCTCTTGTCACCTGTCACCTATCACTTATCACCTTCGTTAAATATATCCGCAAACTTTCGGAGGCGGAAAGGAGCGCGCAGGATGCCTGTCATCGGAAGGCTCGACGAGCAAACCGACGCCGTGCTGATCGAACCCATCAAGCGCCATTACGACACGGGCGACGAAGTGGAAGGAGAGGCGAGCGCGCAAAGCTTGCCGACCCTCGCGCAAGTGCAGCGCGAACAGGACGAGGCGAATGCCGACCCGCCGCTCCCGGTGTGGCTGTTGTGAGCCGTGAAGGGCTCTTTTGCAGGCCCGGTTTCACCTCAGAGCCGCTACTGGCAACGTGCGGCGCGGCTGCTTGACACTTCTGCGCGCCATCTCTTAAAGTGTGACTCGCTTCGGACGTAGAGAGCGTTTCCCAAGCGCAAGGTTCTTTGAAGCGGGCGCTGCGGTTTGACACAGTTCGCAGGCACGTACTGTCAATGGTAGACGACCGCCCTTACAAGGCGGGGGTTGTGGGTTCGAGTCCCACCGTGCCTACCAGTTAAAGACGGCGCGCGTGCCCGGCAGCGCGTCCCAAGCCGCCCGTCCCACACAGCAGATCGAGTTTTACTTGCGGAGTCGTAGTTCAGTTGGTTAGAACGCCGGCCTGTCACGTCGGAGGTCGCGGGTTCGAGTCCCGTCGGCTCCGCCACTAACCTCAAAGCGCCTGTGTCTTTATTAGACACAGGCGCTTTCTTTTTAGCGCGACTAGCTTGCTGGCTGAGCCCCCACAAAATCCTCACATGAAAGACTTGGGATTGTGAACTTGAGTCCTCTACACGCCGTCCTCTTTCAATCCCGCCGCTAGCTTATCCAATAGGGTCAATCGATTAGACATTAGACCTCTTGCAAAAGTCTGATAGATGATGCGACAAGTAGCTCACAAGGAAAGGTCTTGATGAGCTACGAACAAATAAAGAAGTTGCGACCCGTTGACTTCAAACGCTACTGCGGAGTCAAACC
>JBOGOY010000384.1:0-4864 GCA_050748185.1 Pyrinomonadaceae bacterium | reverse complement strand
CCCATCTTGGTCCCCCGCCACCGGCTATCCCTCCGCCGGCCCGCACCACCTCTTCTCAACCTCGGCCGCAACACATTCTGGAACGCATCAGCGTCCGCGTGACCGATCCGGCCGGCGTCACTCTCCCGCTCAAACTAACCGGCGGGGGTGGGGTCGCCGAAGATGATTACGTCGTCTTCGAGGGTAAAATCCCTGTGCCTCAACTGTGGAGCCCGGAACGCCCGCACCTCTACACGGTCGAGGCCGCGCTCGGAGACGACCGGCACACAGATCGCTTCGGCTTCCGCTCGTTCGAGGCGCGTGACGGCAAGTTCTATTTGAACGGCGAGCCGTTCTACATGCTGGCCGCGCTCGATCAGGACTTCTACCCGGAGACGATCTACACCGCCCCTTCGGAAGAATACATCCGGGACCAGATGCTGAAGGCCAAGCGGCTTGGCCTCAACCTGCTGCGCTGCCACATCAAGGTCTGCGAGCCCGCGTATCTCAAAGTGGCCGACGAGGTCGGGATGCTCGTCTGGCACGAGATTCCCTCTTGGAACGACTTCAACCACTTCTCGCCGCGGGCCGCCGAGCGCGGCGAGCAAGTCTTGCGCGAGATGACCGAGCGCGACTGGAATCACCCATCAATCGTCATCCAGAGCGTCATCAACGAATCGTGGGGCGCTGATCTGAAACAGCCCGCACAACGTCAATGGCTGAAAGAGGCTTTCGATCGCGCGAAGCAGTTGCTCGCCCCGCGCGGCGTCCTCGTCGTGGATAACAGCGCGTGCTGCGATAACTTCCACGTTAAATCGGACATTGACGACTTTCACCGCTACAACTCGATCCCCGATTACCACGCCGACTTCGACCGTTGGGTCGCGGACTTCGCCACGCGCCCGCGCTGGTCTTACAGCCCGCACGGCGATGCCGAGCGCACCGGCCGCGAGCCGCTCGTCGTCTCGGAGTTCGGCAACTGGGGCTTGCCGAAACTGCCCGCCGAGTTACCTTGGTGGTTCGCACGCGACTTCGGCGGGCGCGAGGTGACGCGGCCCGCGGGCGTCCTCGAACGGTTCAGACAGTTTCACTTCGGCAAACTCTTCCGCGACTACGACGCGCTGGCCGAGGCGACGCAGTGGCATCAATTCCGCTCGCTCAAACATGAGATCGAAGAGATTCGCCGCCACGCCGCGATTCAGGGCTACGTCATCACCGAGTTCACGGACATCAACTGGGAGGCCAACGGTCTGCTGGACATGTGGCGCAACCCGAAGGCCTACGCGGCGGACTTGGCGCGGATTCAGCAGCCCGACGTGATCATGCTGCGCGCGCCGAAGCGCAACTACGCGGGCGGCGAGACAATCGAGTTGCAGCCGCTCGTGTCCCATTACTCCGGCAGAGATTTGAAGGGCGCGCAAGTCGTCTGGTCCGGCGAGTCGTCGGTCGAAGGCAGCTTCCCGGTCGAGCGACCCGCCGGGCGCGCGGAGGTGTCGGCGCTCAAAGCGATCACGTTCGCCGCGCCGCGGGTCGAGCGCCCGCGCCGCGAGACGATCAAAATCGAGCTGCGCGCCGCCGGCGGTTCGATCGTGGCAGAGAATAGTTTCGATCTCTTTCTCTTTCCGAAGCCCGCGCCTGCGAGCGGCGCGCGCCTCTCGATTCACGATCCCGGCAACACACTGGGCTGGCGGCCGGCGCTTGCCGCCGCCGGCTATCAGGTTTCCGCGGGCGCGGCCGGCAGAGATCACTTGCTACTCGCCACGACGCTCGATGCCGCCGTCGCGCGTCACCTGCAAAGCGGCGGGCGGGCAATTATCCTCGCCAACTCGAAAGAGGCTTTCCCCGCCGGCTCGACGTTCACCGTCGCGCCGCGCGCGGGCGACTTGGACGGCAACTGGGTGACGAATTTCAACTGGGTCCGCGCCGACGCCGCGCCGTTCCGCGAAGTGGCGTTTGGTCCCCTGCTCGGCTTCGAGGGCGCGGCGGCCGTCCCGCGCTTCGTCATTCAGGGTGTGCCGCCCACGGCCTACGCCGACGACGTGCTGTCGGGCATCTTCTACGGCTGGCTCAACCACAACGCGGCGCTCGCCGTGCGGATGAAGGCCGGCGCGGGGAAGTTAGTGGCGACCACTTACCGCTTCGACGACTACGGCCGCGACCCATACGCGACGCGCCTGCTCGATGCGTTGATCCGCCACGCCGCCGCGCCCGACTTTGCGCCGAAACTGGAGTGGCCGGGCGGCGAAATGAAATGAGACTGTATGGCTAAACAGTCATCGCGTTGGGTTTCAGTGTTCGCGCTAAATGTGCTGAAATAGCGGCAAGGGGGAAAAACACCATGCGGCTCAGGCAGATCACGATGGAAGACGGGCGGTACCTGATCTTCTACACCTTCGACGGAGAGGCGGCGGGCGACGAAGCGCCTGCGACCGCCGCGCGCGGCGCGGGCGAAACGCCGCCACGCGAAGAGCCCGAGACGACAAACGAAGCGGGGGAGGAGCGACGTGTCTGAACTGCGCTGGCATCCGCTGTTGGGCGAGTGGGTGGCGACGGCCACGCACCGGCAGGGCCGCACCTTCCTGCCGCCGGCCGATTTCTGTCCGCTGTGCCCGACCAAGCCCGGCGGCTTCCCGACCGAAATCCCGGAGCCCGATTACGACATCGTCGCCTTCGAGAACCGCTTCCCGTCGCTCAAGAACGTCCCGCCCGAGCCCGAGGTCGAGGGCACGGAACTCTACCCGGTGCGGCCCGGCCAAGGCGTCTGCGAAGTGCTGGTTTACACGCCGCGCCACAACGCGACGCTCGCGCAGGAGCCGGTCGAGCAGATTCACAAACTAGTCCAAGTCTGGACCGATCGCTTCCGCGAGTTGGGCGCGCTTTCATTCGTCGATTACGTCTTCATTTTCGAGAACAAGGGCGAGGCCATCGGCGTCACGCTGCACCACCCGCACGGGCAGATTTACGCCTACCCGTTCGTCCCGCCGCGCGTCCAGAGAGAACTGGACCAGTCGCGGGCGCACAAAGAGCGCACCGGCCGATGCCTCGTCTGCGACATCGTCGCCGAAGAGCGGCGCGACGGCCGCCGCATCGTCGCCGATAACGGATCGTTTCTCGCCTACATTCCGTTCTTCGCGCGCTACCCTTACGAGGTGCACATCTCTTCCGCGCGCCACCTGCAAGCCCTGACCGACATGGACGCCGGCGAGCAGCGCGCGCTGGCCGAAGTGTGCAAGCAGGTCATCGCCGCCTACGATCGTCTGTTCGATTTGTCGTTCCCGTACATGATGGTTTTGCACCAGCGGCCGACCGACGGCGGCGACTACGATCATTACCACTTTCACCTCGAGTTTTACCCGCCGCTCAGGACGGCGACGAAGCTGAAATACCTCGCGGGCAGCGAGACCGGGGCGGGGATGTTTATCAACGACACGCTGGCCGAGGAGAAGGCCGCCGAGTTGCGCGCGAAAGTCGAGCCGGTCGCGTGGGGCGGAGAAAGGGGGGACGCGGGGTGATCGAGCTTGGTCCAGTCCGGCGCGCCTTCGCGGAGCGTTACGGCGGCGCGTCTCGCCGGCCGCGCCTCTTCCGCGCGCCCGGGCGCGTTAACCTGATCGGCGAGCACACGGATTACAACGGCGGGTTCGTGTTGCCGATGGCGATCGACCGCGAGACGGTCGTCGCCGCCGCGCCGCGCGAAGACCGGCGGGTGCGCGCCTACTCGCTCAATCAGGAAGAAGAGATCGAGTTCGACCTTGACCGGCCGGGCACGCCGCGCCGCGGGCTGTGGATCGATTACCTCGAAGGCGTCGCGCAGGCGCTCGAAGGGCGCGGCGTACCCTTACGCGGCGCGGACCTCGTGCTTTCCTCCGACGTGCCGGCGGGCGCGGGCCTCTCCTCTTCCGCCGCGCTCGAAGTCTCGACGGGATTGGCGCTAACGACTATTTCCGGCCGCGATGTGGATCGCGTCACGCTCGCGCTCGCCGGCCAGCAGGCCGAGCACACCTACGTCGGGACGCTGTGCGGCATCATGGACCAGTTCATCGCCGCCCTCGGCCGCGCCGGCCACGCGCTGTTAATCGACTGCCGCACGCTCGCCGCGACGCCCGTCCCGCTCGACACCACCGAGACGCTCGTCGTCATCTGCGATACTAACGTCAAACACGAACTGTCTTCTTCCGAGTACAACACCCGACGCGCCGAATGCGAGCGCGGCGTCGAGTTGTTACGAGCCGCGATGCCGGGGATCACACAACTGCGCGATGTGAGCGTCGAAGATTTCGCGCGTCATGCCGAACGCCTGCCCGCACTCGTCCGCCGCCGCTGCCACCACGTCGTCACCGAGAATGACCGCACCTTGCGCGCGGCCGACGCGCTCCGCCGCAGCGACCTCGGCGAGATGGGCCGCCTGATGAACGAGTCGCACGTTTCGCTGCGCGACGACTACGAAGTGAGTTGCCCTGAACTCGATCTGCTCGCCGAGATCGCTTGGGACTTCGGCGCGGATGCGGTGCCCGGCGCGCGCATGACCGGCGGCGGGTTCGGCGGCTCGACCGTCAGCCTCGTCCGCCGCGACGCGCTGGACCAGTTCAGTCGGACTATCGCCGCGCGTTACGAGCAGGGGACCAATCTTAAGCCGAACATCTACGTCTCCGATGCGGGAGACGGGGCGAAGGAAATAATGATGAATGCGGAATGATGAATGATGAATTAAATACAGAGTGTCTTTTATTCCGCATTCATCATTCATCCGTTATGAATAGCTTCAAGGACGTGGCGCGAGAGGCGGGCGTTTCGACGGCGACCGTCTCGCACGTCATCAACAACAGCCGTTACGTTTCGGACGAGGTGCGCGAGCGGGTGCTGCGCGCGGTGGAGTCTTGTCACTATT
>JBOGOY010000383.1:0-4892 GCA_050748185.1 Pyrinomonadaceae bacterium | reverse complement strand
GATCAAAATTCTCTCCGCGGCCCTCTGCGCCTCTGCGGTGAAATCGACCCATCCCACAGACTTCGCGAAAAGTAAGCGGAGCCGACGGTGCTTCAATCGCCGTATTGGAGACTGCCGCTGAGAGGCGTTTCGCGCAACTCGCCGCGCGAGCCGTCGGCGTATTGCAGTTTGTAGAGTCGCCAGTAGAGGCCGCGCTCGGCGAGCAACTCCTGATGCGAGCCTTGTTCGCGGATCTCGCCGTGGTGGAGGACGATGATGCGCTCGGCGCGCTGGATGGTCGAGAGGCGGTGCGCGATGACGAGCGACGTGCGCTCGCGCATCACAAGTTCGATGGCTTGTTGGATGAGTTGTTCAGTCTCGGTGTCGATCGAACTGGTGGCTTCGTCGAGGATCAGCAGCGCCGGGTTGAAGGCGAGCGCGCGGGCGAAAGAGATCAGTTGTTTCTGCCCCACGGAGAGGCCCGCGCCGCGCTCGCGTACCTCTGACTTATACCCTTCGGGCAACCGCAGGATGAACGGCTCGGCGTGGACTTCGCGCGCGGCCTGCCGGATGCGCTCGTCGCTGATGTCTTCGTGGCCGAGACGGATGTTGCTCTCGACAGTTCCGCTGAAGAGGAACACGTCCTGCAAGACGACGGCAAAGTTTTCTCTGAGCGACTGCAAGTCCCACTCGCGCACGTCCACGCCGTCCAACAGCACGCGCCCGCGCTGCACGTCGTAGAAGCGCATCAGCAAATTCGTGATCGTCGTTTTCCCTGAGCCGGTGTGGCCGACGAGCGCGACCGACTGGCCCGGCTCGACCGTGAAAGACACGTCTTTCAGCACCCAGTCTTCTTCCTTATAAGCGAACCACACGTTTTGAAACTCGATGCGCCCGCGAGCACGGCCCGACTTTAGAGGCTGCGCCGGAGTCGTCACTTCGATCGGCAGATCGAGCGTGCGGAAGATGCGGTGCGAGGCGACAATCGCCGACTGGAAGACGCTGAACTTGTCCGAGATGTCGCGGATCGGTTGGAAGAGCGCCTGCGAATACTGGATGAAGGCGACGAGCGCGCCGAGCGTCAGGAGTTGCTGTTCGGGCGTGCTCTGCATCACGCGCCAGCCGCCGTACCAGACCACGATGGCGATGCCGGTCGCGCCGATGAGATCGACGAGCGGGAAGAAGACCGAGTAGTAAAAAATCGTCTCGACGTTGGCGCGGCGGTGATCGTCGTTGATGTCGTGAAACTGTTTGAAAGATTTGCGCTCGCGGTTGAAGAGTTGGACGGTCTGCGCGCCTGACAGGTGCTCCTGCAAAAAAGAGTTGAGGCGGGCGAGGCGCGTCCGCACCATGTCGTAGCCGCGGCGCGCGTGCCGGCGGAACCAAGTGGTCGCGGCGAACAGCATCGGCACGGTGACGAGCGTGACGAGCGTCAGACGCCAGTCCATCCAGAGCATGATGCCGGCGATGACGAAGATCGAGATCAGATCGCCGAGCACGTCGGTGACGCCGGCCGTGAACAGTTCGTTGAGCGCGTCCACGTCGGACGTGATGCGCGTCATCACGCGCCCGACCGGGTTTCGGTCGAAGTAAGCGACCTCTTGCCGCTGGAGTTTCTGGTAGAGTTCGCTCCTGATGTCGTACATCACGCGCTGGCCGACCGTGTTGAGCAGCACGGTCTGGACGTAGCCGAAGAGGAATTGTAAGAGCCGCGTGCCTAATGCGAGCAGCGCGAGCCACAGGAGGCCGGTGGCGGCCAACTCCAACGGCTTCTGCCCGTCAGTGGCCGGGACGATGTGCCAGTCGATCGCGTATTGCGTGAATTTCGGTTGGAGCACGCCGAGACCGTTCAGGACGAACGTCAGCACGAGCCCCGGCGCGAGCAGACGCAGGTAAGGTTTCAGGTAGCGCGACAGGCGGCGCGCGATCTGCGCGTCGTAAGTTTTGCCGATCGCCTCTTCCTCGTGAAATTGTTTGACCGCTGTGGACATGCCTCAGTTACGCTGCTCGGACTTCAATATATTCGACGCTTGAGGAAGGCTCCGGGAGTGACTGCCCGTCCGCGCGTAATCCTTCTAAATGAAATTCAATGGCTTCTTGAATCAGAGAGAGAACTTCATCTTTCGTCTCGGCCACGGCGGCGCAGCCGGGCATGGCCGGGCACGTAAGCCCCGAAGCTGTTCTCACCCTCTTCCACGATCACGGCGTAGCGCATGGCGTTAACCTCACTTCAATCCGGATTGTTTCAAGATACTGTTAAGAGTCCCCGGTGGCACGTCAACGTTCGACTTTCCAGCGACAGTGCCTGTCTTAGTCGGGTGCTTGAACTGTCTGTGGCTGCCCTTGATTCTGGCCAGATACCAACCGTCTGCTTCGAGCAGGTCAATGACCTCTTTCACTTTCATCTCATTTGTAACAACGAACCGCTCAGTCGCGAAAGCCATGCAATTCGTTATAGCCCTGTTCCAAACCCTCCCGCGTTTCCTTCACCTTGAACTTCGCTGAGGTGCGCCTGTTTCGGCTTATGCAGTAGCAGGCCGAGCGCGGCCAGCGCGAACAGATAGACGGAGAAGGGCGAGCGGGTGACGAAGTGTGAGACGAGGCCGAACAGTGCCGACGCTTCGCTTAGGGCGAAGGCGAGGATGTAGGCGGTCGAGACCACTTCAGGCCGCCGCTGCTGCCGCGCCTGCGCGAGCAGACGCGATTTCAACAGAAACGAGAGGCCGAAGGTCGCAAGCCCCAGCGCGGCGAAGACCCAGAAGAGCGGCGGCGTCGCGCTGACGCCCTCCTCTGCCGCCGGGCCGAGCAGGCGTGAGACGACGAAGAACATGACGACCGAAGAGATGATCGCCAGCCAGATTAAGACCAAGCCGCGAAAGCGCGGCAGCGGGTTCGGTTGTGGCGGTGTGTAATTCATAAAAGGTGTCGGGTGTCAGGTGCGGGGTGTCGGGTGTCGGAAAATACGACGGTTGCGCTAACCCCGGCGCCCGACACCTCGCACCCGCTTATCAACTTGCTGCCAACTCTTCCTCCAACAGTTGCCGCTCGTAGAGCGCCGCGTACTCGCCGCCGCGCGCGAGCAGTTCGTCGTGCGTGCCGCGCTCGACGATGCGGCCTTCGTTGAGGACGCAGATCAGGTCGGCGTCGCGGACGGTCGAGATGCGGTGCGAGACGATGAGGCTCGTGCGCTCGCGCATCACGCCTCTCAGCCGGCCTAAGATTTTCTCTTCGGTGTAAGTGTCAACGGCCGACAGCGCGTCGTCGAGAATCAGGATCGCGGGGCGGCGCAAGACTGCGCGGGCGATCGCGGTGCGCTGCTTCTGGCCGCCGGAGAGGGTGATGCCGCGTTCGCCGACCAACGTGTCGAGGCCGTCGGGAAAGTGTCGGATGTCGTCGGCGAGGCCGGCCACTTCGGCCGCCCACTCGATGTCGGCGCGCGTGGCCTGCTCGACGCCGAAGGCGACGTTTTCGGCCAGCGTCTCACTGAAGAGGAAAGTCTCCTGCGGCACGTAGCCGATGCTCGAGCGCAGTTGAGCCAGCGGGTAGCTGCGGACGGGCCGGCCGTCGATCAAGACCATGCCCGCCCTCGCGTCTAAGAGGCGCGGGATAAGGTTCATCAAGGTTGACTTGCCGCTGCCGGTGCGGCCGACGAAGGCGACCGTCTGGCCCGCCTCGATCAAAAGATCGATGCCGCCGAGCACCTCTGGACCGTGCTCCGAGTAACGGAAACGCAGGTCGCGAAACTCGAGGTGGCCCCGGATCGGCGGCTGATCTTTGGTCCCCGGCGCGTCTCTGATCTCCGGCGCGATCGAGAGGATCGCGTTCATGCGCTTGAGGCTCGCGGTGCCGCGCTGGTAGAGATTGACGACGTAGCCGAGCGCGATCAGCGGCCAGATGAGACGCGTCAGATAGAGGGTGAATTCGGTGAAGTGGCCGACTGTGATCTGCCGACGGATGGCGAGCACCCCGCCGTACCACATAATTAGGACGAAGCCGAGGCCGATCAGGAACTGCATCAGTGGGCGCATCAGCGCCTCGATCCGCACGAGTTGCAGGTTGCGCTCGGCGTACTGCCGGTTGAGATCGTTGAAGACCGCGATCTCCGCGCCCTCCTGCGCGTAGGCGCGCACGACGCGCACGCCCGTGAAATTCTCCTGCGCGCGGGCGGCGATCTGCGCGAAGAATTCCTGAATCTTCTCGAAGCGGGTGTGAACCTGCTGACCGAAGTATTTAACCGTCAGCGAGACGAGCGGCATCGTGACGAACAGCAGCAGCGTCAGCTTCACGCTGATCCTGAGCATCAGCGGCAGAATGAGGACGACGACGAACACGGTCTGAAGCGTGTACATAATCATCGGCCCGCAGAGCTGTCGGACGGCGGCCAGATCGTTGGTCCCGCGCGCCATCAGATCGCCGGTGCGATGCGACTGGAAGAACGAGAGCGGCAAGCTTTGCAGGTGCGCGTAGAAGTCCTGACGGAGATCGTATTCGACGTGGCGCGACATGTTGATGAGGATGCGCCGCTGCAAAAACAGGAAGACGCCGGAGAGTGCGCTGACGCCGAGGATGACGAGCGCGCGCCGCGTCAGTTCATTCCACGTCACGACCTCGACCGCCCGCAACTGATCGATCGCGCGGCCGACTAGAAACGGCACAAAGAGCCCGATGACGACCGACGCGAAGATGCTCAGGACGCCGGCGACGAGGTGCAGTTTGTAAGAGCGGAAATACCGCGCGAGCTTCTTAAGATCGTCCATAACCGAAACACCGCACACGCGGCGGCCGCCTTGCCGAATGAAAGAAGTAGCGTGCCGTCTATCATGCGCCATCCCACGCGCGAAAGACAAACGCCTCCCGGTCTGTGTGATCAGCCACAGAGGTCACAGAGAACACAGAGGGCTATTTCTTTGACC
>JBOGOY010000382.1:0-4894 GCA_050748185.1 Pyrinomonadaceae bacterium | reverse complement strand
GTTGTGGGCAGCCAACCGTTCGGCCTCACTCGCGGAGTTTCGCGCCGCCGCGTCGGCCGGCCACCCCGACGCCAACTACTACCTCGGCCTCGGCATGGCCGAAGGGCGCGACCTCCAGACTTTGCAACGCGCCGAACTGGTCGCCGCCCTCGGCTACTTTCAGCGCGCCCGCTCGGGCCGCTTCGCCGCGCAGGCTCGAAGCTACGAAGACCAACTCGGCAGAGAGTACGACAAGAGAAGAAAAAGTGAGCGATGAGTGATCAGTGATGAGTGATGAGTAAAAAAACAACTTGTCTGTTATTCATCATTCCACATTCCACATTCATCATTTAACACCATGCCTGAACTCATCGTCACCTACCCCGACCGCGCCACAGACACCATCGCCCTCGGCCGCCTGCGGATCACCATCGGGCGCTCGGCGCGCAACGACGTGTGTATCCCCGACCCGTTCGCTTCGCGCGTCCACGCCGAGGTGCGGCGCGAAGGGGACCAGTATTTCCTGCAAGACCTCGGCTCGGCCAACGGCACGCTCTACAACGGTTCGCGCGTCGAAGGCTCGGTCCCGCTCGCGTCGGGCGGCCGCGTCCAGATCGGCGAGACCGAGATCGAGTTCCACGATCAGTCCGCCTCGGCGCTGGCGACGATGATCGAAGATTCGCCCCTAGCGCTGCCCGAGGCGACCATTGCGCTCAGTTCGGGCGCGCACACCACCTCCGGCCTGCTCGAAGCCATCGAGGGCGCGCGCACACAGAACTCCGGCCCCGTCGGGCCGCGCCACCAGCCGCCGCCGCCGCCGTCTTCGACATCGCCGCCGCCCCCGCCGCCTTCCTCTTCCGGCGCGATTCCAACGCAGCAGCGGAACACCGCGCCGCAGCCACAGGTCGCCACGGCGGTGACGACGACCCAGACCTCATACTCTACGGACCTGCTCGCGCTGATCAGCAAGGTCAGCGTGACGCTGCTCGCGCCCGCTACGCTCGACGAGATTCTGCGCCAAGTGGTCGCCCTCGTCTTCGAGGCCGTTCCGGCGGAGCGGTGCCTGATCATGTTGCGCGACGACACGAGCGGGGAACTCAAGGTGCGTGTCGCGCAGGTGCGCGACAGCCGTTCCGACGTGGGCGAGATTCGCGTCAGCCGCACGATCATCGAGAAGGTGGTGGATCAAGGTGAGTCCGTCTTAACTTCCGACGCGCAGCACGATCCGCGTTTTATGTCGAGCACGATGACCATTCAAGGCATCCGCTCGGTGTTGGCCGTCCCTTTGCGCGTCAACGAGAAGACCTTCGGCATCATCTACGCCGACTCGCCTTTGGCCGAGGCGCGTTTCTCGCAGGACCACCTGACGGTGTTGACGACGCTCGCCTCGGTGGCCGCGATCCGCGTCGAGAACGCGCGGCTCGTCGAAGAGCAACTCGACCGCGAACGCTTCGAGCGCGAGTTGCACCTCGCGCGCGAGATTCAGCAGCGCTTCCAGCCGACCTCGCCGCCGCAGGTTGACGGCTACGAGCTACAAGGCATCAGCTTCCCCTGCTACGAGATCGGCGGCGACTACTACGATTTCATCCAGCGGCAGGATGGCAAGACGATCATCGCGCTCGGCGACGTCTCCGGTAAAGGCACCTCCGCCGCGCTGATGATGTCTTCGCTCCACGCCGCGATCCACGCGCAGGCCGCGACGCACCGATCGATCGCCGAGACCATCTCGGCCGTCAACCGGTATCTGGCCGAGACCATCCCGGCCAACCGCTTCGTCACCCTCTTCTACGCCGAACTGGACCCCCCGACGGGCACGCTCTCTTTCATCAACGCCGGCCACAACCCCCCGATCATCGCGCACGCCGGCGGCACGATGGAGCAACTCGGCGCGGGCGGCCTGCCCTTAGGCATCATGCCCGATTTCGCCTACCGCGAAGGCCGCACCCAACTCCAAAGGGGCGACTCACTGGTGGTCTATTCCGACGGCGTGACCGAGACCCAGAACGTCGCCGGCGAAGAGTTCGGCCCGATGCGCCTCTACGACGTGGTTTCGCGCAACCTCGACGCCTCGGCCGCCGGCATCCGCGACAAGATCGAATCCGGCCTCACCAAGTTCGCGCAAGGCACCGACTCGGTAGACGACATCACGCTCGTCATCGTGAAGCGGCAAGCGTAGGCCGGACGGGTGAACTGTTAGACCGCCTCGCCGCACAATTGACAGCGTGCCTACGCGGCTTTTATACCTCTCCTGTGGATGTCAGCTACACCCTGCAAGACATAGATTTCGAGTGGAGAGGTGAAAAGGCCGCCGCTAATCTACAGCAGCACGGCGTTTCCTTCGAGACGGCGTGCGAAGCTTTCTTCGATCCCTTCCTCCGCGTCGAAGACGCCGGTGTCGTTGAAGGCGAACCGAGAGAGGCCGTCATCGGCTTGACCGTAGGTTGGCGGTTGCTCTACGTGGTCTACGTGATGCGAGACGACGACGGCGTTGTCCGAATCATCTCCGCCCGCCCCGTTACGGGAGCCGAGAGGAAATATTATGAAAGCGAATGAATTGAGACAGCGTTTGCGTAAAGATCGCGCGACAACGACGATCAGTTTGCAGGTGCCCGAGGACGTGATCGAGGATCTGAAGCGTGTTGCTCCTCAACTCGGGTTCTCAGGGTTCGAGCCGCTGATGCGTGCGTACATCGGCCAAGGTCTGCGCGCCGATCTTGAACGGCTCGCGGCAAACCCGGAGATTACCAGCTTCATCGAGAGCTTGCGCCGACGTGGGGTTGAGGACGAGGTGATCGCCTCCGCGATGGCAGAAGCAAAAGACACTACTAAAGCCGCGTAAGCACGACCACCGGCGTCCGCGACAAGCTCGAGTCGGGCCTCACGAAGTTCGCGCAAGGCACCGACTCGGTGGACGACATCACGCTCGTCATCGTGAAGCGGCAGGAATAAAAAGCTTTCGACTTCCCGATAAGTTAAAACATGAGAAAGGAAGATTTCTACATCGGCCTTGAATTTTACATGGGCGTCGGCAAGTGGCGATGCACAGACATCGGCACGCGCGTGGTTGTCGCCATAAGAATTGACCAAGTGGAAGTTTGCACATCAGACGGTAAAGGAGACGTGCCCACTGAAATTGTGACTGACGATCCGTCGTGGTTCAACGGCCCACCGTATGCGGTTGAAGAGTGCGTTATTGATGAGTATGACGTAAGCGCGTGCCACCTTGACGCTGGTTGATTGTTTCCGCGCCCGGTCAATGCGGGCTTTAACGGTCGAGCGTGAAAAAACTGGTCATAGCTGATAACCCAACGGCCCCAGACTTTCTCTGATCCGCTCCGCCGACTTTTGGCCCACCCGCTCGTTTAAGTCACTTCCTCTATCAATCCCGTCGCCACTTGACCCGTCATAACAGAAATAAATGGAGCGTGTCCAAATGAAAATTTCTCAGTCGTCGCGGTCGTGTTTCTCTCGGCGCGCTTGTAGTCTGCTTTAGCGAGATAAGCAAGATACAAATCATGCGCCCGCCATTTGTCCCGCTCATAATCGAAAGTGAGCCAAGTGAAGCCCTTGATGATCGTGATGGCTGTCCACGCGGATACGTGTTCCTCGATTAGACTTTATTTCGATTCCATCGGGAACGGATGTCGGACTTCCACCCCGTAGCGCCGGGCCAACCGCTAATCCGCGCTTCCGTTTAGGTAAAGAGGAGTAGTCAGCCGTTGAGAAATACAGGTCTGGATCTGTGCTTCGATTGTTCTGCGCTAAGTCAGGGTACAATTCGCAGAGAAAGTCAGCGATGAGCTTCGACACCGTGTCACCAGTAATGACAGAAAGTAACCGCGCTTCCTGCTCTAGCGCCTTGTCCATTTCTGTAATCAGTCGTTCATCTTTTAAACGCTCTCTTACCTCACGCCAAATCGCCCGCACAATAACAGGGCTATTAAGCGAGGATTCAACATGACGTAGCAAACGCTCTGCCGAAGCAACGATGCGCGGAGTAAATGTGTCAGCCGTCCGCCGCACCCGTTCGACCCAACCAAGGGAAGGGGCGAGCCTCGCTAGTTCGTTCTGGTCGCGCTCAATCTGGCGTAAAATGTACTGGCGAACTTGGCTGGTTCTTTCATCTTCCACGAGGCCGCGCCCTCCGTTCTTGCTTGTTGTCAGCAAACCGGAGTAGCTCGTAGGGCGGGAGATTCAGCGCGTCCGCAAGTAGGCAGATGTTAAGCAGCGAGATATTGTACTCGCCGCGCTCAACGCCTCCGACATAGCTCCGATCCAGCCCGGCCTGATGCGCCAACGCCTCTTGAGAAAGTCCGACTTCCTTGCGTAGCTGGCGCAGTCGTTGACCGAAAAGCATTCTGACATCATTCTTCACGTCGCGAAGGATGAAAGGCTTGCGGTCTTTATGTCCACAGGATATAACTACCATTCGTTACTTTTTGGAGGAGCCGTTTGATCACTGGCAAAACATTCTTAGAGTTTTTCGCAGGGGTCGGACTCGTCAATCTTGGCCTCCGTTCTTCCGGGTGGGAATGCGTCTATGCTAATGACATCTCCGAAAAGAAAACGGAGATGTATCTTGACCAATTTCCAAGCGCAACGCACTACCACTGTGAAGACATATGGAAGACGGAAAGCGTCCTAGAGCATATAAGCGAGCGGGCGATGCTGGCTACGGCGTCTTTCCCTTGCATAGACTTGTCCCTTGCCGGTCAGATGAGAGGTTTGGACGGAAAGCACTCAGGAACTTTATTCGGCTTTATCCGCGTTATGCAGCGCCTCAAAGAGCGTGGACTAATGCCCCCCGTTGTGATGCTTGAAAACGTCGTCGGCCTTGTCTCCGGCAAGAGTGGCGAAGAGTTTAAGAAAACTTGTCATGCTGTCACTGAGCTTGGTTATTACATAGATGCCTTGA